>CABXJW010000024.1 GCA_902512585.1 uncultured Woeseiaceae bacterium
CACAACTCCATATTGAGCTATCAAACTTACCATTTCAGGAAACAAGCTAATTACTCCAATTTTCACACTAATCTACCCATTCCCAATCAACAATAATATGTCTCGCTTTCAAATCTACTTTTTTTATTACTTTATTCATTATAAAAGGAATCAAGATTTGCTTGCTTCCCTGCACCACCATGACATCATCAGCGCCAGTTTCCATGAGTTTACTGACTATGCCAAGCTTCTCTAATTTATCATTGATAACTGATAAACCCTCTAAATCACGCCAGTAGTAATGGCCAGATTCGAGTTCTGGAAGACATTTGGTGGGCAATAAAATATCAGCACCTATATACTTCTGAGCTAGTTCACGATTATCTATGTTGGCTAATTTCAAGATAATTAACTTACCTTTCTTGGCTCCATCAATGATTTCAGTCCTATCATAATTAGAACATTCACTAATAAAGCATTGAGTATAAGTTAATATCGATTCGATAGGCTTAGTGTAAGAAAACGCCTTAACCCATCCTTGAACACCAAAGTGACCAAGAACCCTTCCAATAATCAGAGTTTTTTGGTTGGTATCAAGTTGTGGATCCATCTTAAAGATAGCCTTGGGTGAATTAATTCAACCCAGATATTTTAGTTACTAGAGACAAGCGCCTTACGTTGGGCTTTTAGTAGAGAAGCAACTCTTTCTGAGGTTTGTGCACCTTTTCCGAGCCAGTAATCAACTCGCTCCAAATCTATTCTTATATTTTCTGTAGATTCTTTTCCCACTGGATTAAAAAATCCCAACCGCTCGATATACCTTCCATCTCGCTTATTTCTACTATCAGTAACAACCAGGTGATAAAAAGGTTTCTTTTTTGCTCCTGATCGTGAAAGTCGAATTGTAACCATTATTTTTCCGTTATATTTTAAATTTACAAAGTAATTTTATATTTATTTGTTTTTCTCTAGAGAGCGCATTGTACCTATTATTAACTGAAAGTGAAGGATTTTATCTCTAATATGCACTTGATGGATGAATATTTAAATACTGATATGTTATTTATCTCATGCCTGAAGGAAAATTCATCCCAGATAGACCTCGCATCATCTTTTTCATTTTCCCTCCTGACATTTTCTTCATCATCTTTTCCATTTGCATATGCTGCTTCATCAATTTATTGATATCTTGGATTTGCATTCCTGAGCCTTTTGCAATTCGTCGCTTTCTTGAGCCATTTATTGTTTTTGGGAAACGCCTCTCTTTAGGGGTCATAGAGTTGATAATTGCTATTTGATGTTTCAACTGCTGATCATCGAATTGTTTATTAATCTTGGGATTATTGGGGTTAGCACCAATTGGGAGTTTTTTAAGTAACTCCCCCATACCACCCATTCCGAGCATTTGCTCCAACTGATCCCTTAGATCAAACAAATCAAATTTCTTGCCTTTTTTTAATTTTGTCGCCAGCTTTGCACTTTGATCATGATCAACCTTAGCTTCTATTTCTTCGACTAAGGACAATACATCACCCATACCTAATATGCGTGATGCCATTCTTTCTGGATGAAATAACTCAAAATTATCAAGCTTCTCACCAACGCCAAGAAAAAGTATAGGTTTACCAGTGATATGGGAAATTGATAGTGCAACTCCACCACGCGCATCACCATCCGTTTTTGTTAATATTAAACCAGTTAAATCAAGTTTCTCAGAAAATGCTTTAGTGGGATTAATAACGTCTTGACCAGCCATACTATCGACTACGAAAAAAGTCTCAGCAGGACTTGCTTCTTGATGAATATCCTCAATTTCAGACATCATCATGTCATCAACATGTAATCGGCCTGCCGTATCAATTATCACTATATCTGCCTGGGATCTTTGGCTTTGTTTAATAGCGTTTGAAACGATAGTTCTAGGTTGCTCTAATTGCGCATTATTAAAAAAATCAGCACCAATATCGTCAGCCAATCTATTCAACTGAAGAATTGCAGCTGGTCGATGAATATCAACACTGACCAATAAAACTCGTTTTTTTTCTTTATCAATTAAGTGTTTCGCTAATTTAGCTGCTGTAGTTGTTTTTCCCGATCCCTGAAGACCAACCAGCATGATTACAATTGGTGCGGGTCTCTTTAAGTTCAACTCAGAAGTTTCACTGCCAAGTAATTCAATAAGTTTATTATGGATAATTTTTGTGAATGCTTGACCAGGACTCAAGCTTTTTTCGATTTTACTCCCAATAACATCGCCCTTCACTGTTTCAATGAAGTTTTTGACGACAGGCAAGGCAACGTCAGCCTCTAACAGTGCTAGGCGTATCTGCCTTAAAGTATCTTTTATATTGCCCTCACTTAACCTACCTTTGCCTTTTAAATTATTTGTGATAGAGCTTAATCGTTGAGTAAGATTAGAGAACATTGTTTTACCTATAAATTTATTTTCACAGCAATTTTACATCAAAAAATATATTATTTGTTTATTTTAATTGAGAATGATTATCATTTAGAGTATTGTTGTTAAAAATATAAACACCAGAATGTATTTATCTGGCATCATTAGAATATGAGTAGTTTTTATAGTTATATGGTTATTTTATCAACATACTTAGTTTCGTCAGTATCCTACGTATCATGCCAATGGTCATCAACAGAGAAATATAAAAATGTGCTATTTATATTAGCCATGATCTCTGGATTATTAGGTCTGTTTGTGCATTTCGAAACTTTACTAAATGATATTGCTCAACAAAATGGTTTATCACTTTCTCTGGTTAATATAATTTCTCTCATTGGCTTCCAATTAGCTTTAATCGCTATAATTGCTGCCTTCAATAAATCTCTCAGGGGTTTTGCTGGAGGAGTAATATTCATTGCTAGTTTGTCAGCTCTACTTTCGATTTGGAGTATTAATCAATGGGGTCAATCAAATGTAGAAATTAAGGCAATGAGCTGGCAAATAAAGACGCATGTACTGAGCTCGCTTTTTGCTTATGGATTATTATGTACTGGTGCCATTATTTCTTTATTCGCATTGATACAAGATAATCGTCTAAAAACCAGAAAAATTACATCATTAAATGCGTTATTTGCTCCACTTGAGATGACTGAGAATCTGCTATCTAATATCACTAAAGCTGGATTTTCATCACTGTTTATTGCCATATTTTCAGGCGTCATATTCATAGATAACATTTTCTCACAGCACTTGGCGCATAAGACAATACTATCAATAGCTGCCTTAATAATGTTTGGTATTTTAATATTTGGAAGAAATTTTTATGGTTGGCGTGGTCGCTCAGCAATTTATCTTTATTTGGTTGCATTCTTTACACTAGCAATATCTTATTTTGGAACACGTTTTATATTAGAAAATATTCTGGGTAAAAGTTGGGGTTAAAAAGTCTTCTTGACAGGATACAAACATCCTGATGAAGTTACACTATATTTACTTTAAAGAGGTGCTCATTAATTGAGCGATAATTTATCACTTGCTTCCTTGGCGGGCATTTTAATAATTCTATTACTCTTTTCAGCTTTTTTTGCTGGAACTGAGATGGCGCTGATGCGCTTGAATCGCTATAAACTTAAGCACCAAGTTCGTGCAGGTAATCGCGCAGCTAAACTAATTGATAACCTCCTCGAAAAACCAGACCGGCTAATAGGTTTAATATTACTAGGGAATAATTTAGTCAATTTCACAGCTGTCGCTATGGTCACTATGATTGCTCTTAAAATTGGTGGTGAATCCTCAGTTGCTCTTGCTACATTAATCTTGACAGTATTTGTGTTGATATTTTGTGAGGCGGCACCAAAGACGCTTGGCACTCTCTATCCAGAAAAATTAGCTTTCCCATCGGCCTTCGTATATTACCCATTAATGATCATTTCATATCCTCTAGTGAGACTGATAAGCGCATCTTCGAATGGCTTATTATGGCTACTGGGTATCAGGGAAGATAATGAAAAGGAAAATGCCCTTAGTAATGAAGAATTAAGAACTGTTGTGCATGAGGCAGGAACGCTTGTCTCGAGAAACTACCGTAGTATGTTACTCAATATTCTGGACCTAGAAAAAGTCTCTGTAGATGATGTTATGGTCCCTCACACTGAAATCATCGGAATTGATATAGAAAACAGTATCGAGGATATCAGATCAATTATTATAAAAAGTGAGCATACTTTATTACCGATTTACAAAGAAAACATAAATCAAGCATTCGGAGTTATTCATCTCAGAAGATTAGCTAATCTATCAGGTAAAAATATTTTTCAAAAAAATGACATCGAAGAATTAGCAACAGAGCCCTATTTTATTCAAGAGGGTACCTCGCTAAACACACAATTAATAGAGTTCCAAAAAAGAAGGCAGCGGTTCGCATTAGTTGTAGATGAATATGGTGATATCCAGGGTTTAGTTACGCTAGCTGATATTCTTGAAGAAATTGTCGGTGAATTTACTACAGACCCTCTCGATAAAGATGAAGAATTTATAGCTGAGGCAAAAAATTGTTATCTAGTAAATGGTAATGCCAATATTAGAGATTTAAATAAAGCACTGAATTGGCAAGTTCCCACCAGAGGCGCTAAAACTGTTAATGGTCTTATACTTGAATATCTCGGGGATATCCCAGAGTCAGACACACAAATCAAAATTAATAATTATTCACTCGAAGTTATGGAAAGCGACGCAAATCATATTCAAAGTGTTCGAATGCGAAAGTTATAAATAAGAATCTCTAACTCAAAATATTACATCAATAGCGTCTGTCAGCTTATCAACTGTAATTAATTCCATATCCTTAATTTTTTTCCTTGGTAAATTTGCGTCAGGAATAACCGCAGTTGTGAAGCCTTGCTTTGCAGCCTCAATGAGACGCTCAGTACCGTATTTAACAGGTCTTATTTCCCCAGCTAGGCCAACCTCTCCAAAACTAACTAATTTCTTTTTACAAGCAAGGTCTTTATAGCTCGAAATTATTGCAATTATTGCGGGCAAATCTGCTGAAATTCCATCTAATTTTAATCCACCAACAACGTTAATGAATATGTCAAATTGCGAGAGAGAGATCTGAGTATATTTTTGAAGGACCGCTGTAAGTAATGGCAATCTATTTTGATCAATTCCTTGGGCTAATCTTTTTATATGGGAGGCATGGGTCTCAGAAACAAGTGCCTGCATTTCAAATAGAAGCGGCCTACTTCCCTCCCAAGCAACTGAAACTATACTACCAGACCGTGATACAAAATCATTAGATAGGAAAATAGCTGAAGGATTTTTAACTTCCTTGAAACCACTTTCCGTCATAGCGAATACCCCCATCTCATTAGTGGCTCCAAATCTATTTTTTACCGTCCTTATTACTGTAAACCTACTAGCTAAATCATTCTCAAAATAGAGAACAGTATCTACCATGTGTTCGACAATTTTAGGACCTGCAATTGCACCATCTTTTGTTACATGACCAATCAGGAGAATAGTAATCTCATTTTGTTTAGCAAATTGAACCAGCTCTCCAACACTTTCTTTCAATTGAGAGACAGAACCTGGAGATGAATTAATTCCCGAGCTCATCATGGTTTGTATTGAATCAATTATTACTACTTGTGACTCTGATTTTTTTACTTGATGAAATATTTGTTCTAACGAAGTTGAGGACATCACTAATACTGTTGATTGACTTGTCCCAATACGACTCGATCTTTGAGCAACCTGATTAACTGACTCTTCACCAGTTACATAACAAGCAGCTAAATCAAGTGGCAAATTAGAAGCTATTTGCTGCAGTAGAGTTGACTTTCCAATACCTGGGTCACCACCAACTAAAACAACCGAACCTGGAACAAGTCCACCGCCAAGGACTCTATCAAACTCAATAAAACCTGAGTCATAGCGTATTATTAACTCTTCATCAATTTCATTTAAGCGCTTTAATTCAAGTGTTTTTTCAGAGAAAGAGTTTTTCTTAGCTACAACTGTTTCATTTAAGCTATTCCAAGCATTACAGTCGGGACATTGACCTTGCCATTTGACACTAAATGCACCGCAATCTGAGCATGTATATGCTTTTTTTTCGTTTTTCATAGGCTAAATAATCCCTATTGCGAAGAATTTAAATAATGCGTCTAACTCTCGCTGATATTCCAGTTGCAAGTGAATATGTTGTTAAGTTTGAATAGTCAGCTACTTCTTCTATTGTTAGCCCTTCTCCCCAGAGTAACACTTCATCTCCAATTTTATCTTTCGGATTTGGACCTAAGTCGACTGAAATCAAGTCCATTGATACCAATCCAACTAGCGGGACTCTTCTTTTATTTATAATTACAGGGGTCCCAGAATTCAGTGATTTTGAATAACCATCACCATAACCAGCAGAAATTATACCAAGAAAAGTATCTTGATCAGCTGTCCAAGTACTATTATAGCCAACTGTTTCACCTCTTGAGATAGCCTTAACTGCAACTAATTTCGATATAAAATTCATAACAGGTTTTAATTTTAAATGTTCTGCACTTATATCCTTTAACGGAGAGATTCCATAAAGGGCAATTCCTGGTCTTACCCATATCTCTCCTCTATTATTCCAATCAAAATCCTTCATTATATGATGGTAATTCGCAATCACAGCAGAATTAGCAAAACTGATATCGCCGGAAAAATTATCAGTTATTTTTCTAAAATTCTCTAACTGAGTCGAGTTTTTAACATTAAATTTATCTTCTGCATCAGAGAGATGAGTCATTAATCCAAGCTTATGCACCCAGGCAATTGAGGTAATTCTAGAAATAGAAGAAGAGGCATCTTTTGGATGAATACCAAGGCGATTCATACCTGTTTCAATTTTCAACCAAAAAGATGCGGTTAATTTTTTTTCAGTAAAACTCTCTAATATATCTATCTGCTTTAGATTATATATTACAATATCACATTGAAGATCGATTGCTTGAGCTAACTCACCAACATCAATAAATCCTCCAAGTAAGGTAATTGGGAGTTTAACTTTCATTTTTCTTAATAGCCTTGCCTCAGAAAGACGGGCAACTACAAAACCATCAGTATTTTCGAGTGAATTAACAATTTCAGTGATACCATGACCATAAGCATTACCCTTAACGGCGCACATTACCTTTGCACCGTTTGATATTCGCTTTAAATGATTAAAATTATGCTCAATTGCGTCCCTATTCAGGAGAGCATGAGGACTCGAGGTCACTGATAAGTCTCATTCGCGTATGTATCCGGAACCCAATTTTCAAATTTAGTATACCTTCCTACAAACGTTAATGGAAAATCTCCAATTGGTCCATTTCTTTGTTTAGCAATCTGAATATCAGCCACACCTTTCCTTGGTGTATCAGGATTGTAAACTTCATCGCGATAAATAAATACAATAATATCAGCATCTTGTTCGATCGCTCCCGACTCTCTCAAATCAGACATTATTGGTCTCTTATCTTGCCTCGATTCAACGCTCCTATTAAGTTGTGAAAGAGCTATGATTGGAACTTCCAGTTCTTTAGCTAAGGCTTTTAGTGAGCGTGATATTTCAGAAATTTCAGTAGCTCTATTTTCAGTCCTTCCCTGAACTTGCATTAATTGAAGATAATCCAGAACAATTAAATCAAGCCCAGATTCCCTTTTAAGGCGTCTAGCCCTTGCCCTTATTTCTGTTGGTGATAGAGCAGGAGTGTCATCAATAAATATTGGTGCTTCTGACATCAGCTGAACCGCTGTATTTATTCTTGACCAATCCTCATCAGGAAATTTACCAGTTCTCAAGTGTGTTTGATCGACTCGACCAAGTGATGAAATCATTCGAAAAGCTAATTGCTCTTTTGGCATTTCCATAGAGAATATTGCAGTGGGCTTTTGAGAGCCAATAGCAGCATTCTCTGCTATATTTACTGCAAGGGTAGTTTTACCCATTGAAGGTCTTCCAGCGATGATTATTAAATCACCAGCTTGCAATCCTGTTGTCAGCTCATCAAACTTCTTATAACCCGTTGATACGCCTGAAATATCACCATCAGAATTATGTAACTCCTCTATCCGATCTATCGTTGTAGGAAGAACGTCTTTTATTGGTTGGAAGCCAGATTTACCACGAGCACCTTTTTCAGCAATTTCAAAAACCAATCTTTCGGCGTCATCAACCAGTTCTGAGGTAGTACGACCATCATTTAAATATGCATTTCCACTGATTTGATTGCCAGCACTAATCAATGCCCTCAAAACGGAACGTTCTCTTAATATTTTTGCATATGATACAGCGTTAGAAGCTCCAGGCGTTTCATTCGCCAGAGTTGCAATATATTCCAACCCACCGGCCGCCTCAAGTTGACTATTGCTTTCTAGGTATTCAGATAAAGTGACCACATCACAGGCTTCTGATGCTTCAATCAAAGAGGCGATACCAGAAAAAATCACCTGATGATCTTTTCGATAAAAGTCACCACCAACTATTAAGTCTGCAATCTTATCCCATGCGGTATTATCAAGCATAAGGCCGCCTAATAAAGACTGCTCAGCTTCGATGGAATTAGGTGGAACCTTTAACGACATTTCTGTCGCATTACCGATTTCATCGTCAGAAGACTGAGCCATGACTAACCTTTTTTCCTTAGTTATTCCTCTGGTACAACATTAACATTGACCGTAATATCCAGATCTGTATGTAAATGAAGAATTATTTCAGATTCACCAATTTCATGAATTGGACCATCCGCCATTCTTATTTCGCTTCTTTCGACATCAACCCCAACTTTATTAAAAGCTTCTGCGATATCGACAGGCCCAACTGAACCAAATAGCTTCCCTTCACTACCAACATTTGCCGGTATCACTAATTGCATACCTTGGATTAACTCACCTCTAGATTTTGCTGCTGCTAATTCTTCTGCTGCTTTCTTTTCCAGATCAGAACGTTTTGCTTCTAGATCTTTAATATTTTCCGCAGTGGCTAATGCTGCTTTCCCTGCTGGTATCAAATAATTACGTCCATAGCCAGATTTAACAGAAACCAAATCTCCTATGGCGCCCAAGTTTTCAACTTTATCTAACAAAATAACATTCATTTCTCTGTCCTAAATTAAGTAAATTATTAATCCTAGTTCTAGTTTAATTTTTTATTCGATTTCGATAATTAAACCATGCATCCGTATAACCGACTATTGCGAGCAACATAATTAGTAATATATTAAAGAATGGTAACATTACATAAGTAAGAATCAATCCCATGCTGGGGATTATCCTTTTCTGATGTAGCCAATGTAAAAAAGATAAGCCTTGCAGCCAAAAAAAAGAAAAACAAAGATAAGCAAGATTATTCAGCCAATCAACATCAAATATAAACAGAAATAACGAACTTATCGCAGTCATAATAGCTAAAAATTTTCCAAAATTAAGATCAGTAAAATTACCAAAAATATTTTCATCATTAATAGATTTACGATAAATTGCGCACCCTAAAATCAAAATCACAGAATAAATTGACCATGTCATCGCAATTACAACGATTGTCATTTGTTGTGCAATATTTGTAATCGATTCTGTCAGGAGCCTGGCCTGCTCAACCAAGCCGCCCTGATTCAGAACATCAGATACATTCATTAATACTTCGTTCCAGAATAATACTGGCTGCTCAATGAGCCAGAAAAATAAAAGTAAAAATAAAACTGAAAAAACTGCCAGTAATTGAACCGAAAAAATAAGTGAGCGGGTTTTTTTTATTAGAATGACAAGTAATAATGCTGGCAACCATGTCATTAAAGCGCTTATCAGTAATTCATCAATCGATATATTTATAACCAATCCAATTAAGGATAACCCTAATAGTGCTATAGAGATTTGCTTTATAAAGATTAGCCTACTCATTCTAAGTGACAGAGCCACAAAAGTAGCTCCGCCAAAAATATTAGAGAGTGGCATTAATAGAGTTAATGCGAGACTAATCGCACCATTATAAGGTCTCGCACTCAACCAATTAGCATATGATTTTATTAATTTTATTCTTAGTGCCTATCTGTATAGGGTAAAAGTGCAAGATAACGAGCTCGTTTCACAGCAGTGGTTAATTGACGCTGATAGCGTGCTTTAGTACCTGTTATCCTACTAGGTACAATTTTACCAGTTTCTGTGACATAAGCCTTTAATAATGATAGATCCTTATAATCTATTTCAGTAATCTTTTCTGCAGTAAAGCGACAGTATTTCTTTCTTCTTGGATATCGAGTCATCATAGTAGTATCACCTTAATTAGTTTTATTTGATTCAGAATCATCGGCTGGAGCTTCTTCGGCTGGAGCTTCTTCGGCTGGAGCTTCTTCGGCTGGAGCTTCTTCGGCTGCGGGTTCGGCAACCGTTGATGCAGCTTTAGCATCACGCCTACGTTGTGACTCTTCCTCTCTTACCTTCTCCTCCTCAACGGCTTTGGACATTGGTGATTGAGAGGTAACAGCATTCTTTTGATTTAACACCAGATACCTTAGGACAGCATCATTAAAACTAAATGCATCAGTCATTTCAGCTATAACTTCATGTGAGCACTCAACATTCATCAGTAAATAATGCGCTTTATGTGCTTTTTTAATTGGGTGTGCAAGTTGACGCCTACCCCAATCTTCACTTCGATGGATTAGCCCACCAGTTTTAGTGACCATTGCTTGGTACTTTTCGACCATGGCTGGCACTTGTTCGCTTTGATCTGGATGAACCAGAAAGACAATTTCATAATGTCTCATTGTATCCCCTTACGGATTGTAGCCTCCTATTTAATTCATAGTGAGGCAAGAGGTTAATATTATTATTTTCACCATCATATAGGTGGAAGCGAATCCTACCCAAGGTTGAAGCTATGTGCAAGTTTAACTATGAATTTTAATGAAGATCTTTTCTATTTTAAATCATTCTTTTTCTGACTAATTCGAAAAGACAAACTCCGGTAGCAACTGATACATTTAAACTTGAAACTGAACCGTGCATTGGAATATTAATCAGCTCATCACATCGATTCATAATCATCTTACTAATTCCAGAATGCTCCTGACCCATTATTAATATTAATGAATCAGTTTGGTCAATACTAAATAAACTTTCCTGTGCATTATCCGATGTACCAATGCGAGAGATACCATAATCACCCATCCAAGCGAGTACCTTGCCTAGATTTTTCACCATAACAACAGGAATTTTTTCTGCTGCCCCTGCCGCAACTTTGTTAGTTATAGGGCTTACAGATGCTGCGTTATCTCTTCCAATCACGATTGCATCAACCCCAGCTGCATCCGCTGTTCTAATACATGCGCCAAGATTATGAGGATCTTGAATACGCTCAAGCATCAATAATAATAGAGGTTTAGCTGATGGATCAGCTAGCCTTACCTCAATCATACTCCTCAAGCCGGCCTCATCATTGATTAAATGTCTTCTTACTTCAATTACAATTCCTTGATGGACAGACTCACCGCATATTTGACTCAATCTATTACGATTGGCTGGTTTAATTGTAATTTTCTGCTCATTTGCAGATTTTATAATTGCTTGTAATCTCTTATTTTCACTATGATACTCAGCAAATATTCTTTTAATTTGGCTGTTTTTATTTATTATTAACTGTTCGGCTGCGCGCAATCCGATGACGTAATTACCTTTGCTCATAACTTAATTCACTCTATTTATTTATCAGCCAATATAAAAGTTATTCTTCTCATGTCGATATCTACCTCACTTACCTCAATATTAAGCTCATCACCAATATTATAGGTAATTTTTGATCTCTCACCTCTTAAACATAAAGCCTTTTCATCAAAAATATAATAATCATTTTTTAAGCTAGAAATATGAATCAAGCCTTCAATTAAAATATCGTCTAATTGAACAAATAAACCAAAATTGGTAATGCTAACCACGACTCCTAGAAATTCTAATCCAATTTTTTTCTCCATAAATTGACACTTCAGCAGAGCATCAACATCACGAGTCGCTTTTTCAGCTCGTCGTTCCCTTTCAGAACAGAGCGTGCCATATTTCTCCATTACTTGTTTATCATAATGGAAATTATTGAATTTCTCTCCCTGGACAATATGACGAATAGCTCGATGTACCAATAAATCAGGGTAGCGTCTTATAGGTGAAGTGAAGTGGGTGTATTTACTCAAAGCTAATCCAAAATGACCGATACTCTCTGCTTGATAAGCCGCTTGTTTAAATGATCTCAGCATCGTCATAGATAATGCAGAGCTAGAGTATTTTGCTTTTGCTTGACTAATGATCGAATTATAATCTTTTGGGTTAAGATGTTCAGGATGAGGTGGTTTTATGCCTAATGATATAAGATAAGATCGGAGTTGCTCAAAGTCCTCTGCACTGGGTTTTTCATGATTACGATATAAAGTAGGAATCTTATTTTTGTAGATAAATTTGGCTGCCTCAACATTCGCGGCAATCATACATTCCTCAATTAATCGATGCGCATCATTTCTC
Organism: uncultured Woeseiaceae bacterium; assembly: GCA_902512585.1. Taxonomy (GTDB): domain Bacteria; phylum Pseudomonadota; class Gammaproteobacteria; order Steroidobacterales; family Woeseiaceae; genus SP4260. The sequence continues at coordinate 12,464 of CABXJW010000024.1, forward strand.
TTAATAATCTTAATTTTCTTTATTTCACCAGTTTCTGTGAATTGTATTTTTGATTGGGGAATATCTAAATCAATTGCACCTCTTTTTTCTCTTGTGATTGACATTTTTTTATACATTAAGAAGAGATTCCTCAGCATCTCCTTAATATTTTCAGAAATAGTTAATGATTCATTATCTTCGAAGAAACTATGAACTTGAGAATAGGTTAATCTCATTTTTGATCTTATAATTGCCTCACCAAAACTTGAGCTAACTACTTTACCAGTCCTATCAATACTCATATCACAGGTCATTGCTAAACGATCTACATTTGGGTTTAAGGAGCATAATCCATTGGATAAAATCTCAGGTAACATAGGTATGACTCTGTCTGGAAAATAGACTGACGTGCCTCTCCAGCGAGCCTCTTTATCCAATGACGAGTTATTTTGTACATAAAAATCAACATCCGCAATCGCTACAATTAATCGCCATCCACCATGATTTTTTTCACAAAAAACAGCATCATCAAAATCTTTTGCATCAGCACCGTCAATAGTAATTAAATTCAGTTCTCTAAGATCGATACGTTGCTTTAATTCTGAGTCATTTATTACGAGATCTTCGTGATATTTTTTTGCTTCTAATTTAACTTTTTTAGGCCAAATATAGGGAATATCATGTGTTTCAATAGCAATATCAGTATATATACCCTTATCTTTATCGTTGCCCAACCGTCGCTTAACCTCACCCCTTAACATAGAGTTCTTACTTGGATATTCTGTGATATTTATTTCCACAAAGTCATTTATTTCAGCATCCGCAATATCTTGTTTTTTTATATTAACTTTCATCATGCTATTTCTTGAAACTAGTTCCACATAATAATTACCCTTACTGAATATCAATTGCCCAAAAACCTTTTTAACACCTCTCTTAATTACTTTAATTAATTGACCTGCAGGTTTCTCTGGGTTGCGTCCTAGAATTCTTATCAAAACCAAGTCACCATCCATTAATGTTCGCATCTCATGAGCCGATAAATAAATATCTTTCTCATGATCTTCTACTATCACGAAACCAAAACCATCGCGATGGGCTGAGACAAGTCCTTCCATGATATTTTTCTTTCTAGGTACAGAAATTAATCCATTTTTATCTTTCAACAGAAGCTTATTCTTTATCAGATCAAAAACGATTTTTTGTAATGCTTTCTTCTTCTTTTTATCATTCAAATCAAAAACAATATATAACTCATCTAACGTGATTGGATTCTTATTATTTTTCAAATACTCGAGTAAATTATTTTTATTAGGGATGGGATATTTGTAGAATTTTTTATTCATAACTTTCTATTTTCTTATAGTATTCAATGAGCAGTTTAAGTAAAGTTCTGCATTCAAAATTATTAATACCTAAATCATCATGCCGAGGTGGCGGAATTGTTAGATGTGCTAGCTTCAGGTGCTAGTGAGTGAAATCTCGTGGAGGTTCAAATCCTCTTCTCGGTACCAGTTCAGGTTAGTTAAATAACTTTCCTTTTAAAAAATAATTATGTAGTAAGCACTATGCCTTAAAGAGCTCAAGATTAATAATTTTAAAATTATATTTAATTAGGTATTAATTTATATTTTATGTAATATTCAGATAAATTAATGGAGTAATCATGCAAG
>CABXJW010000025.1 GCA_902512585.1 uncultured Woeseiaceae bacterium
GGACTAACGGGGATGAGTATTACGCAAATACTCCTGAAGAAACAAGTAATGAAATGTTAATAAATACAGCCAACGTCTTATTCAAAGTCAGAGGAAATCAAGCTTACAATGAAGTTAGCAAAGAGTCAGACGCACGAAATGCTCTAGATAGATTGTACACTGCAGAAGGAATGCTTTGTCCATCTCAGAGTCTCGCGGAAAAGATTACAACTGATAAAGGAAAAAGTTGGGTATATTATTTTAATCGAATACGTGATGGAGAAGCGGCAATGCATCCTATGATTAGAGCTTACCATGGTGCAGAATTACCATATGTGTTTAATACTCATGATAATTGGATGATCACCAATGAAATAGATCTGGAGATTACCGAAATAATAACAGATTATTGGACTAACTTTGCCAAATCAGGTAATCCCAATGGGCCTGATTTGCCAAATTGGCCTCAATTCAACAAAAAAAATCAACTTGTACAGAATTTCGAAAATACTATTCAAGCAAAAATCTCAAGCGAGCTCGTATTATGCGAAATATTCAATGATAGGAATCAATAATAATGACTCATTATTATTCTAAATAATGTTTCTGGGAATAGATCTAGGTACATCCTCTATAAAAGCAATAGTCATTGATGATGATGGCAATAATATATTTGAATCCAATCAAGTACTCTCTATATCATATCCAAAGCCATTATGGGCTGAACAAGATCCATTTGAATGGGTAGAAGCTGCTGAATGCGCTATCTTAAAAATTCCAAAAAAAATTCGCGCCACGCTCAAAGGTATGGGTTTATCAGGTCAAATGCATGGAGCAGTATTAATTGATAAGCAAGATAAGCCGATCAGGCCCGCTATTCTCTGGAATGATGGAAGGTCATATCAAGAATGCAGTGAATTAGAAGAAATGAATCCTAATCTCGTAGATATCATTGGTCATCAAATTATGCCAGGCTTTACATCGCCCAAAATAGCTTGGATAAAAAAATACGAAAGAAGAAATTTCTCCTCTATCCATAAAATCCTACTCCCTAAGGATTTTTTGAGATTAAAATGGTGTGGAGATTATGCAACTGATACTTCAGATGCTTCAGGTACAATGTGGTTAAATATAAGAGAACGAAAATGGTCTCAACTAGCATTAGATGCATCAGAAATATCAATTGAACAATTACCTGAATTATTTGAAGGACAGCAAATAACTGGTTCGATTACAAAATCTGTATCAGAGAAACTTGGAATCCCAATAATCCCTATTATTGCTGGGGCTGGAGATCAAGCTGCTGGTGCAATTGGCTCTTCGGTCATAAGCCCTAAAGATGCATCACTAGCTCTTGGCACGTCAGGTGTAATTTTTATCGTTACGGATGGGTTTCTACCCAACCCTCTTCAAGGAACTCATGCTTTTTGTCATTCTATTCCTAGTACATGGCATCAGATGGCTGTGATCCTATCTGCGGCTTCTGCGGTAGATTGGTGTGCCAATCTTACTGGATATGATGCTCCAAGTGATGCTTATGATGATGCTGAGAGAAAAGGAAGTTCAGAAAAAGTTATGTTTTTACCTTATTTGAGCGGCGAAAGAACACCACATAATAATCCACATGCTAGTGGCATGCTCTATGGTCTAAGAAGCTCAACTGATAGAGCAACCATCATCCATGCAGCACTTGAAGGAGTGGCTTTTGCATTAACAGACGGCTATAAGGCACTGATCAATGCAGGAGGTCAATGTGATTCAATCTCAGTCATTGGAGGAGGATCAAGATCAACATACTGGGGTAAAATTATTGCAAATTGCCTCAATAAAACCCTGATATACAAGAATGACTCAAAATGTGGACCAGCAAAAGGAGCGGCTGAACTTGCGAGATGTGGCATTATGGGAATAAATATTCTTGAAAATTTACCAGAATCACCAATAGTCAGAGTAATTGAGCCAGAAAAAAATTATACTGAGTATTATCAAAACAAAATAAGTGAATGGAGAAAGCTCTATCAAAACACAAGAGAATTCAACCAAAGATAATTGTCATGTCTAAGAATATCTTCGATCATATTCAACCTATTAAATTTCTTGGTAGAGAAAACAATCAGCCTCTTGCATTCAACTGGTATGACGCTAACAAAGTGATACATGGTAAAACTATGCGAGATCATCTCAGATTTGCCGTCTGTTACTGGCACTCTTTTAATTGGTCAGGAAATGATATATTTGGTGAAGGTGCCCTCAATAGGCCTTGGTTAAACGATCCAAAATCTCACGATTATGCATTGCAAAAACTTGAATCAGCATTTAGTTTTTTTGAAAAGTTAGGCGCACCTTTTTTCTGTTTTCATGATGTAGATATAGCTGCTTATAGTCATACTGTGAAAGAACTTGCAGAAAATCTAAAAAAAATCAGTGACTCTGTTGCAAAGAAAATGGAAGAAAATAGAATAGGATTACTGTGGGGTACCGCCAACCTTTTTAGTCACCCTAGATATATGGCTGGTGCTGCCACTAATCCAGATCCTGAGGTGTTCAAATGCGCTGCATTCCAGGTCAAAAATATGCTGGAAGTTACACACCAACTTCAGGGTGAAAATTATGTTCTCTGGGGTGGCAGAGAAGGTTATGACACACTATTGAATACGAATTTAAAACAAGAATTAAATCAATATGCCAGATTTTTAAGTTTAGTCATTGAGCACAAAGAAAAAATAGGTTTCAAAGGACAATTACTCCTCGAACCTAAGCCACATGAACCAACTAAACATCAATATGACAGAGATGTGGCAACCGTAGTTGCTTTTTTAGAAAAATATGACTTACAGGATGATATTAAATTAAATATTGAGGCTAATCATGCAACCATGGCAGGCTTGTCATTCGAACATGAAATTGCAAATGCTTTTGCATTTGACGTTTTTGGATCAATAGATATTAACCGAGGTGATCCACAAAATGGATGGGACACGGATCAATTCAATAATGATCATCAAGAAATGACAATGGTATTGAAACATATTCTGCTGAATGGTGGTTTCAAAAATGGTGGTTTTAATTTTGATGCAAAATTACGACGTCAGAGTGTTGACATTGATGATCTTTTTATAGGTCATATAGGAGGAATTGACATTCTGGCAAGAGCTTTAATTAATGCTATTAAAATGATTGAAGAAAACTTTATTGAAAATTTCAAACATAATCGTTATAAAAAATGGAGCCAAGATGAAGCAAGCAAGATACTTGCTGGCGAAATAACCCTAGAGGAAATTTCTAAAAATATATCTGAACCTGAAATTAAATCTGGAAAACAAGAATTACTTGAAAAATATCTTAATAACTGTAGTTAGTTTAAAAAGTCAGGATCGACAGAAACATCCTGAATCAATTATTCTCAGACTATCCTCACATAGGGTGAAATAATCTATTTTTAAGTTATTACAATCAGAAGACTTATTTGAATATTGTTATACTTCACAAAGATTTTCGCATAAACGATAATCCTGCTTTATTTTATGCCTCATTATCCAGAAAATATCTGATTATCTATCCTTATGACAGTCATTATTGGATGACAAATGGATATTCAAATAATCAATTTAATTTTACCTTAGAGTGCTTAAAAGAACTTAATGAAAAATTAGGCTTTATTAACGCAAAAATACATATCTTTGAAGGCAATCTCTCTAAACTAAAAATTTGGATCGAGCGCAGTCATCCTGAATGCTTGATACATATCAATCAGAGCACTGACATTTATTATTATCGAGAATTATTATTTAATTTTAAAAAATACTTCCACAGAACTGGGAGAATCAAAATATATGAAAATTTTGGAATACAAATTAAGAATTATAATAGAGAAATCTGGTCAAAAAACTGGTTCAGAATAATGAACACAGCAACTCTGAACAGCCCCCTCGAAAATATAGTTAAAGTAACCTCTACACTACCCACGCTTGAGCAATTTTCAGAAGGCTTGCCAAAAATAATTTTATCTAATTCATCGTTTCAAAAAGGTGGAGAATCAGAAGCAGTAAAAATTTTAGATTCATTCATTGATTCAAGAGTTAATGGTTACTCAAAAAAAATGTCTAGTCCTATTGAAGCAGAATTTTCTTGCTCCCGACTCTCACCACATATAAGTCATGGATCAATATCAATGAGATTTATCTATCAAAGGCTAATTGCAGCATTAGAGTATTCTGAATACAAAAAAGATCTATTATCCTTCAAGAAAAGACTTCACTGGCACTGTCACTTCATTCAAAAACTCCAAACTGAACCTGAAATTGAATATAAATCAATGCATCCAATGTTTGAAAATTTAAGATCTGAGAGCAATTCAGAATTAATTGAAAAATGGATATTAGGTGAGACAGGTTTTCCTTTTTTGGATGCTTGTATGATATTTCTTAGAAAAAAAGGCTGGATTAATTTTAGAATGAGGGCAATGATTATGTCATTTGCTTCCTATAATCTCTGGCAGCCATGGCAAAAAACATCTCCCTTGTTAGCTGAATTATTCATAGATTATGAGCCCGGTATTCATATTAGTCAGGTTCAAATGCAAAGCGGCGTTACTGGTATAAACTTACCGAGAATTTATTCTGTAATTAAGCAAAGTAAGGATCAAGATCCTTATGCTCAATTTATAAAATCACAAATACACAGTCTAAAACGAATAAATACCAGAAATCTTCACAACGCAGAATTGTCTGATTATTATATTAATCAAATTGTTGACTTAAATTCATCCTCAAAAAAAGCAAGGGAGACAATTTGGTCGATAAGATCAAGCCGTCAATTCAAAATACTCGCAAAAGATGTTTACTCTAAGCATGGCAGTAGGTTACGTAGAAAACAGAAATAAACTTTGATTCATTTATCCATCAGAAAAATGTCATATATTTATTCGTAAGCCATCCCACAATCATAAATAAAATAAATAAATATAATTTAGAAATATCTTTGAGTTCCTGTTTTGAAAAATACAAATATATAAAGACGAAAGGAGCAGATGGAAGAATTCCAATAACTAAATATAAAAATATATAATGAAAATATGACATTATAATTTAATACAAATATTGGTTAATTCTGAGTAAAAATCTAATGAATGCAAGCCACCTTCCCTGCCAATACCTGATAATTTAATGCCACCGAAAGGCGTCCTCAAATCTCTCAAAAACCATGTATTAACCCAGACAACTCCCACTTCTAATTGCTTAGAAACACGATGTCCTTTTTGCAGATCTTTTGTCCAAATAGCTGCCGCAAGACCATATTTAGTGCTATTTACCGTATCTATAACCTCATTCTCTGCACTAAAGGGGCTGATATGACATACAGGTCCGAATACTTCATCAGTTAGTAAAGAGGCCTCTTCTCCAAGACCAGTAAATATAGTAGGTTCGACCCATGAACCTGCTTTTCTAGTATCACTGAACTTGGGTACTCCGCCGCCGGTAATAAGCTTACCACCCTCATTAATAGCTCTATTAAAGCAGTCTAAAACTTTTTTACGATGTTCTTGGGATATTAATGGCCCTAAATTCATTGATTGCCCTTCTGGCCAATTCTCAACTAACATTTCAGCACGTTTTTTTAACTCTAAAACAAATTTCTCAAATAATGACTCATGAACATATACTCGTTCGGAGCACAAACATACTTGACCACAATTTGAAAATACAGATTTCATTGTACCTTCGATTGCGGCCTCAAAATCCGCATCCTCGAAAATTATAGCAGCGTTCTTACCCCCCAACTCAAAAGAAAGTGACTTAACGTCCTTCGCTGCGACCCGCATAATTTCTGATCCAGTTGCCGACTCTCCAGTAAAAGTTATAGCGTCAATATCCTCATGCTTTGTAAGATACTCACCAGTCGAATTAGGGCCAAATCCGTGTAATAAGTTAAAAACTCCAGGAGGAACTCCAGCATCATGAATCACTTCAGCCAATAGAGTAGCTGTACTGGGAGTTTCTTCAGATGGCTTTGCAACAATACAATTACCCATCGCAAGAGCCGGGGCTAATTTCCATGTTAATAATAAGAGCGGTAAATTCCATGGAGCTATAACAGCGATAACTCCCATCGGTTTCCTAATTGCATAATTCAGTGCACCATTGCCATCTGGTGTATCCATCTCAAAACATTCAGTGCTAACAGTTTTCGCTAAATCTGAAAAAAATCTAAAATTCTCAGCACCTCTTGGTATATCAATCTTACTAGCATGCTCATAAGGTTTTCCTGTATCTGCAATTTCAGCTTCCACAAATTCATCAAAACGAGCGTCAATTCCGTCTGCAATTTTCCTTAATACTTTACATCGTTCACTCAAGGATATTGCTGACCATTCACCTGATGATGCTTTAACTGCTGCCAATACTGCATTATCAACCATAGCTTGATCTGCTTCAGCCACTCTTGAAATTAAGGAACCATCTATCGGATTAATATTATCAAAGAGATGATCAGATGATATGAACTCACCGGCTATATAATTTTTATGAGTTTTTGTTGTCATTAAGTCCTACCAGAAATAGTTTTAAAATTTTCCTAACGTTGGTATTTTAACTCTCCACCCACAAATGTCATATCTATTGTGGTGGAAGGTATATCACTGTCTTCTATGGTCAGTAAATTATTAGATAACACTATGAAGTCAGCATATTTACCAGGGCTAAGAGTTCCTTTATAGTTTTCTTCAAATGCGGCATAAGCATTATTAATCGTATATGTTTGTAATGCCTCTTCACGAGTCATCTTATGCTCAGGGTAGAATGCTTGACCGTCAATCATTCTCCTAGTAACTGAAGAATAATATGATGCTATCGGGTCAATCCTTTCTACTGGCACATCAGTACCATTAGTTATGATGGCGCCTGTATTGAATAGATCACGCCATGGTTGTGAAGTAGCTTTTGCGCGAACATCACCCAATCTACTGGGTATCCATGGACCATCAGAAGTACCATGAACTGCCTGAATAGAGGCTATAACACCAAGTCCACCAAATCTTGGTACATCTTCAGGGTCAATATGTTGCGCATGCTCTATTCGCCAACGTAATTGCTTACCATTAACTTCTAATTTTTTCCAAATACTCTCATATAAATCCAATGTTTCACGATTAGCTCGATCACCAATTGCATGTGTATTAACCTGAAAACCGTGCTTGACTGCAATTTCAGCTGTACCTGAAATATCTTCAACAGTCTCTAAAACCAATCCATCGGTTTCGGGCAAATCCAGATATGGATCTAGAAGCCATGCCCCATGCGCACCCAGTGCACCATCAATTTGCCGTTTTATTGAGCGTACAGTTAAAAAATCATTACCTTCAGAAACCATTTTGTATTGAGGTAAAGCCTGCTCCATAAGAGCGTTTGATTCACCTCTCACCATCACATAAAGACGTACATCTAGTTCTCCCTCTGACTCTAATTTTTTAAAAAAATCTATAGTCTCAAAACTTGCACCTGCATCATGAAATGAAGTTATGCCATGCCTCAAAGACTCTTCTGCAGCAAGCTTCACTCTCTCTCGATTTTGTAATTCAATTTGTTGTGGTGTCAGTCGACCATCATATTCACTCCTTGGTCCGCGAATTAACCTCTGAGCGGTCTCTCTCATTAACCCAGTAGCCTTTCCTGTTGAATCTCTGACAATAGTGCCACCTTCAGGATCAATAGTTTCGTTGTTCACTCCTGCAATCTCAAGTGCGGCATCATTCCAGAAGGCGGCATGTCCACTAGCATGCCCCAAAATTACTGGATTCTCTGGTGAGATTTTATTTAAGGTTTCATTAATAGGTACCCCATCAACAGCATCTGATGGCACACTTTGCCATTTATCCTGATGCCAACCACGGCCAAAAATCCATTCACCAGGTTTTGCTTTATCTACCGCAATAGCAACTTTTGTTACTATCTCTCCCCAATTATTTACTTCATTCAAATCGAGAATTTGTTTAGAGCGACCTAAACTCATGAAATGTCCGTGTCCTTCTATAAATCCTGGCATGACGAAGCGTCCATTTAATTCAATAATTTTAGTTTCACCATTAATAAGTTGCCTTACCTCATCATCACTTCCAACAGCTAAAATCTCATAATCTTTAATCGCCATTGCTGATACAATCCCATAATTTGAATCGACTGTAGCTATGTCTCCATCAAGTAATACCAAATCAGCATATTCCTCTATATCCACTCGAATTTGAGGATCATCTGAGTCATAAGAACAAGCAGCTAACAATATAACTACAATTAATCCAAAATTAGTTTTATATTTTTTTACCAGCATAACAAGCAGTCTCTCTTTGATTGATTAATAAAATTTATATTTATAATAAAGTTAGCATAAAAGTTGCTTGTGAATTATTTAATTAGTAAATTTAATTCACTACATAATTACAAAGCTGCCATGATAGTGTAAATTGTATAGAATTTTTTAATTACTGAAGTAAAAATCCTGAGGCAAACTATTTTATGCGACAAATTATCTTACTAATAATAACTATATTCACATTTATCGGTCCTCAAAGCTGGGCGGATACAATACGCCAAACAAAAGGTGATTTTTATGATGCATTTAGACAGCTAGATGTTGATCTTCCCAGTCCAAATGTTTATCGAACTGCCTCGGGAGCTCCAGGACCTCAGTACTGGCAGCAAGAAGCTGATTACCATATAAAATTAAAACTTGATGAAAAGAAGCGTCATATTGAAGCATCTGAAGAGATTACTTACAAAAATAACTCACCTGATACTCTAAATTATATCTGGCTGCAATTAGATCAAAATAGATTTGCCGATAACTCACTTGAACGCAGATCCTCAAATGTATGGATGAACTCAAATAAAGATGGAAGTGATAGATTAACCTATAATCAAATCGCGATTGATCAGCTTGCCAAAGATATCGATTATGGTTATGACATAAAGAAAGTCATAGATGAGAGAGGCAATCCAATTCCATTCACAATTGTAGATACTATGATGCGTCTGGATTTAGAAGAAGCTCTCAAGCCTGGAGACAAAATATCTTTTTCTATTGATTGGTCTTTCAATGTATTACTGGAAGCGCGTGTTGGCAGTAGAGGTGGTTACGAATATTTTCCTGAAACTGACACCTCAATCTTCTTTTTGGCCCAATGGTTCCCAAGACTCGCTGCTTACACTGACTATGCAGGATGGCAGCACAAAGCATTTCTTGGGCGTGGAGAATTTACTCTTGAATTTGGAGACTACACCGTGGAGATCACGGTCCCTGATGATCATATAGTCTCAGCAACAGGAGAGCTTCAAAATTCCAGGGATGTCCTTACTAAGTTGCAAAGAGATCGTTTAGAGGAAGCTGAAAATGCAACAAAACCAATATTTATAGTTACGCCTGAAGAAGCTCTTGAGAATGAAAAAAATAAATCTCAAGGACAAAAAACTTGGATTTTTAAAGCTGACAATGTTCGAGATTTTGCTTGGTCAAGTTCAAGAAAATACATATGGGATGCTATGACTCATCATCAGGATGATAAAAAACAGCCTACAGTTTTAGCCATGTCATTTTATCCAAATGAAGCAGAGCCTATTTGGTCAAAATACTCAACACATGCTGTAGTACATACTATGGAAGTATATTCTCGATTCTCCTTTAACTATCCATACCCGACAGCCCAATCAGTAAACTCATGGAAGAGTGGTGGCATGGAATATCCTATGATTACCTTCAATGGATATAGACCCGAGCCGTTTGAGGGATCCTCAGAAGATGATGCTGAAAGTTCTGAAAATACAGACCCTAAAAATACTTATTCAAGAAGAACCAAATACGGTTTAATTGGTGTGATTATTCATGAAATAGGTCATATATATTTTCCAATGGTGGTCAATTCAGATGAACGACAGTGGACATGGATGGATGAAGGTATAAATAGTTTTCTAGAATACATTGCCGAATTTGAATGGGAGGAGGACTTCCCAGCATATGGCAATGATACTAGTGTGCTTGATTATATTACTGATTATATGCTCAGTGAGAATCAGGTCCCAATCATGACTAATTCTGACTCAGTCCTGAGGCTAGGACCAAATGCCTACTCAAAACCAACTGCCGCCTTAACTGTTCTAAGAGAAACAGTAATGGGTAGAGAATTATTTGATTTTGCCTTTAAAGAATACTCGCAACGATGGAAATTTAAACGCCCAACACCTTCTGACTTCTTCAGAACCATGGAAGATGCTTCTGGCGTTGATCTAGATTGGTTTTGGCGTGGTTGGTTTTACTCAACTGATCATGTCGATATTGCCTTGACCTCTCTCAGAGAATATCAAATATCTACTACCAATCCAGATATTGAGAATGAATATGATAAAAATGAATATATTTTAAATACACCGACAGCACTAACCCAAACAAGAAATCAAAATGAAAAAAAGGTAACTTATTTGGAAAAAAATCCAGAACTCTCCGATTTTTATAATGAGAATGATAGATTCATAGTTAGTAATAAAGATAGGAATAAGCATACCTCTCTGATCGATGGTCTAGAGGCATGGGAATACAACGCTTTACTCAGAGCAGTCGAAGAGAAGGATTATATATATTTTGCTGATTTTGAAAATATAGGAGGTCTAAATTCACCCTTACCTCTATTGATCACATATATAGATAATAGCGAAGAGTTTTTAACTATTCCTGCTGAGATTTGGCGCCGTAGCTACAAGAAAGTTACTAAATTAATTATTAGAGATAAAGCCATTAAATCTCTCGAATTAGATCCGAGGCATGAGACTGCTGATACTGATTTTTCAAATAATCATTATCCTAGCAAGATAGAAAAATCTCGTATTGAATTATATAAGTCAGATTTCAAGCGTCGTGATTTGATGGCTGATATGCTAACAGAGCTCAGGAAAAGAAAAGATGGGGAAGATAATAATCAAAGGTCAGTTCCGTTAATTCAATCTAATTAATAAAGTAAGGCACAGATATTCTTTTCAGAAAGGTTGTATTTTTAATCTTATTAACTTTCTTCGTTGAGAGTATTTTTGCGCATCGTGAACCAGGAATACTCACCACAATCGAATGGAATAAGAATATTGAGCGCACTGAGATAATTCATCGTATTCACAATCATGATGCGGAATTAGGAGTGGCCCTAGTAGATAACTTACCATTACTTTCTATTGATAATACCGAAGGCATGGCAAGAATCGCCCTTTATGTTGAGAATAACTTCACGATCCTAAATGACAGTGGTCCACTTGATCTGAAGCTCATCGGTGCCGAATTAGTTGGAAACTATATCTTTATATATCAAGAGTGGTTAGAGCCACTCGAGCCCAATGTATACATTAAAAATGAAATTCTGCGTGAGATATATCCGCTGCAAGTCAATCAAGTGAATCTGATTAATGGGGAAAAAATTAGAACTCTTACTTTTACAGAAAACGAAACTCTACTGCCCTACTTTGAATAAATTAATCTCTAGTTTCCCTTAACCCAAATTCTTGCTATATTGCGCCCGCAAAAGAAACAAAATCTAACTCCAAAATAAGGTTATGAACTTGAAAAATAATCAAAACAAAAGTGACTATAGAGCTTTGAATGCAGTTTTAATCATTGTCGCAATTATTACTTTTTCAACCGTAATAATGTTACAAAAAACCGCAGATCTAGTAGAAAAGAGAAGTATTTCTAAATTCATAACCATTGAAGAAAGATTAAAGCCGTTCGGCCAAATAACAATGGCAAATATTAATATTGATGAAAAATCAATAATTGATGAGGAAATCGAACTTGACAATATTGTTGCATCTTATTCTGGTGATGAAGTATATAGTATGGCTTGTTCAGCTTGCCATAATGCTGGGATTGCTGGCTCTCCAAAAATAGATGATGCTCAAAATTGGGAGCCGAGAATTCAACAAGGTCTAGATATACTAAGAAAACATGCCATTGAAGGCTACACCGGCAAGGCTGGATATATGCCCCCAAAAGGTGGTCGTCTTGATCTTTCTGACCAGGATATCTATAACGCAATTGACTATATGTTAGTGCAAATCGAAAATTAACGCTTTTCGGACTACTCCACATACCAAGAGGAACAGAATAATTCTCCAGTTTATGAAGAAATTAAATACAAATTTATACAATCAAATAACTTAATTCCTATATAGTGTATTTAATTCATTAGAATCTCTAAAAAACATAAACAAAAAAACATGGCTAATTATCTAAATAAAATCATTCACAAATTTAAAGAAAACATTCCAAATGATATGGAAGTATTAAAAAAAGATATCGAAAATAACTTCCAATCTGCTGTAAACGCTAAGATAAAAAAACTTGATCTAGTCACTAGAGAAGAATTTGAGATCCAAGAAGAAGTTCTCAAGAGAACACGTCAAAAATTAGATCAATTAGAAAAACAATTAGCTGCTGTTAACAAATCTAAATAAACCATTGTCTATCCTTTTTTAATATATGTTATAAATTATATAATATCTCAGAAAAGGTGTAGTAATGAATATTCGCATCGCAACTAGAAAAAGTGAACTAGCCCTCTGGCAGGCGAATCATGTAGCTGCGGTCTTAACAAAACTACCAGAAATTAAAAATGTCACTCTAGTACCTTTGAGCACCAAAGGTGATCAAATACTAGATACCAGTTTGCAAAAAATTGGTGGGAAGGGTTTATTCATAAAAGAACTTGAAGTAGCAATGCATGATAATATCGCTGATATTGCCGTCCATTCTATGAAAGATATGCCAGTGATATTACCTCATGATTTTTGTATTGCTGCAACATTAGAACGTGAATCTCCTTTTGATGCTTTAGTTTCCAGAGATAATCAAAAATTAAAAGAATTACCTCCAGGCGCAGTGATCGGAAGCTCCAGCCTTCGCCGTCAAGCACAACTTCTTAAAATGAGACCTGATATAAAAGTTAAAGATCTACGTGGAAATATAAATACCAGACTAAATAAGTTAGAAAATGAAGAATATGACGCAATAATTCTTGCACGTGCCGGCCTAGAAAGGCTCGGCTTATCTGGATGTATTACAGAAACATTCACAGCCAAAGAGATACTACCTGCTGCTGCACAAGGAGTTATTGGTATCGAATGTCTCTCTAGAAATCATGAACTCAAAAATCTACTGCAGCAAATCAATAATAAACAGTCAGAGATA
>CABXJW010000026.1 GCA_902512585.1 uncultured Woeseiaceae bacterium
AAGGAACGTTTAGATGCCACGCTCAATTAGAAAAGGCCCGTTTGTTGATTCGCATTTAGCCAATAAAGTTATTGAGGCAAATAAGACGAATTCAAGACGCCCAATTAAGACATGGTCGCGAAGATCAATGGTTCTTCCAGATATGGTTGGCCTAACAATTGCAATTCATAATGGAAGGCAGCACGTCCCAATTCTCATATCAGAAAATATGGTTGGGCATAAATTGGGTGAATTCGCAGTAACTAGAACATTTAAAGGTCATTCAGGTGACCGTAAAACTTAGTAGCTCAGAAGGTTAAAATAATGAATGTAGCAGCAACTTTAAAATATGCACGTATATCACCTCAAAAGATGAGGCTGATGGCTGATGCAATCAGAGGTAAGAGTGTTGATGAGGCAATCAAGATACTGACTTTCTCACCACAAAAAAGTGCCGGGATAGTTAAAAAGGTATTGGATTCAGCAATTGCAAATGCTGAGCACAATCTGGGAGCTGATATTGATGAGTTAAAAGTAGCAACCATCGAGGTCAACGAAGCTCCTAATTTTGTTCGTTCAAGAGCTAGAGCTAAAGGTCGCGGTGAAAGAATTATTAAACGTAACAGTCATATCACAATTCGCGTAGGCGACGAATAAAGAGAATTTATATGGGTCAAAAAGTACATCCAATTGGTATTAGGTTAGGCATCGTAAAAGATTGGTCTTCAAAATGGTATGCAGATACTCAAACATTTCCTGTATACGTAAAGCAGGATCATGAAGTACGTGTTTATATCAAAAATAAATTAAAAGATGCCTCGGTAAGTAAAATAAATATTGAGAGACCGGCAAAAAAAGCAAATATAACAATAATGACAGCCCGCCCTGGGATTGTAATAGGTAAGAAGGGTGAGGATATTGAGAAATTAAGAGCAAAATTAGCGGTAATGATGGATTTACATATCAATGATGTAAGGATAAATATCAATGAGATACGAAAACCAGAATTAGACGCTCAACTCGTAGCTGAAGGAATTGCTCAGCAACTTGAGAGAAGGGTGATGTACCGAAGAGCTATGAAGCGTGCTGTAACCAGTACAATGAGGCTTGGAGCAGAAGGAATTAAAGTTAAAGTCGGTGGGCGGCTGAATGGCGCAGAGATTGCACGTTCTGAGTGGTACAGAGAAGGTCGCGTACCTCTTCATACGTTGCGCGCAGATATTGATTATGGTTTTTATGAGGCTAATACTACTTATGGAATCATTGGAGTAAAAGTTTGGATATTCAAAGGTGAAATTTTTGATAAACCTGAAGTTATTGAGTCAGAAGCTAATGACAAAGCGTCAGCTACTTCATAAGGGATGACAAGAGATGTTGCAACCAAAAAGAACGAAATATAGAAAACAAATGAAAGGACGAAACCGTGGACTAGCTCTACGAGGAAGTTCAGTGTCTTTTGGTGAATTTGGTCTAAAAGCAACTGAACGTGGTCGGCTTACAGCTCGTCAAATCGAAGCAGCAAGGCGAGCAATGACCAGGTATATAAAACGTGGTGGAAAGATATGGATTCGAGTTTTTCCAGATAAACCTATTACGAAAAAACCTCTTGAGGTTCGTCAAGGTAAAGGTAAAGGTAACGTTGAATATTGGGTATGCCAAATTCAACCTGGAAGAATGCTTTATGAAATGGAAGGTGTTACAGAAGAGGTGGCAAGAGAAGCGTTCAAACTTGCTGCTGCTAAATTACCATTTCAAACAACATTCGTTACAAGGCAGGTTATGTAAATGAGTAAAAGTGAAAAAAAATTAGAATCTAAAGAAGATCTTGAGAAAGAATTACTTGAATTAAGAAGAGAACAATTCAATCTTCGCATCCAGCAGGCAACGGGGCAATTAACTCGAAACCATGAGCATGGTCGTGTAAGAAAAAGTATTGCACGGGCAAAAACAGCTATTAATCAAATTAAAAAGCAAGGTAGTGATGTATGACTGATCAAGTATCAAAACAACAAGAAAGGTCGAGAAGACCATTGGTTGGAAAAGTAGTGAGTAATAAAATGGATAAGACTGTATCAGTCTCGATAGAGAGAAAGATTAAACATCCTATATATGGGAAATATATCCGACGAACTACAAAACTATTGGCTCATGATGATGCAAATAGATGCAACGAAGGTGACCAAGTAACCATTAGTGAATGTCCGCCAATTTCTAAGAATAAATCATGGAAGGTGGTTGATATTTTAGAAGCAACGACTGATAGCAAGTAGTTGATCAGATGTATAACTTAACTTTATTAATTGGAATAATGTCATGATTCAGATGCAAACGGTTCTTGATGCAGCAGATAATTCTGGGGCAAAGAGAGTGCAGTGTATAAAAGTACTAGGCGGTTCAAAGCGACGTTATGCTGCAATAGGCGATGTTATAAAAGTCAGTGTTAAAGATGCTATTCCTAGAGGAAAAGTAAAAAAAGGTGAGATATATAATGCTGTTGTTGTAAGAACGGCTAAGGGCGTAAGAAGAAACGATGGCTCTTTAATCCGATTTGATGGCAATGCTGCTGTTTTGTTGAATTCAAGACTTGAGCCAGTAGGTACACGTATTTTTGGTCCTGTAACACGAGAATTGAGAACCAAGCAATTCATGAAAATAATATCATTAGCACCTGAAGTTTTGTAATTTCCGGAAAAGGTAAAATACATGAAAAAAATTAAACAAGGTGATGAAGTGGCAGTACTAATTGGAAAGGATAAGGGCCGCCGTGGAACTGTTCTTGAGGTTCTAGACAATAACAAGGTTCTAGTAGAAGGTATTAATGTGGTTAAAAAACACACTAAAGCCAATCCAAATGCAGGTGTAGAAGGAGGCATTATCGATAAAACAATGCCTATAGATATCTCAAATGTGATGATTTGGAATCCAGAAAAAAATCGAGCGGACCGTGTGGGATTTAAAATAGATAAGGATGGAAAGAAGGCACGAATTTTCCGATCTACAGGGGCAGTGGTAGATTTATAATCATTGATTATAAGAATAATTACTAGGTAAAAATAATGGCAAGATTACAAAAAGAATACAACGAAGAATTAAGACCGAAGATTCAAAAAGCATTGGGTTTAACTAACTCTATGGAGATTCCAAAAGTTACAAAAATAACTCTAAATATGGGTGTAGGAGAGGCAGTTGCTGACAAAAAGATCTTGGATAATGCCGTGAAAGATATGCAGCAAATAGCTGGCCAGAAGCCAGTCAAAACTCTCGCTCGGAAGTCTGTTGCTGGATTCAAAATTAGAGATGGATATCCGATTGGCTGCAAAGTAACACTGAGAAAAAATAGAATGTATGAATTTCTAGATCGCTTGGTAAGCATTGCTATACCGAGGATTAGAGACTTTAGAGGGTTGAATGCTAAGTCATTTGATAAGCAGGGTAATTATAGCATGGGTGTTTCAGAGCAAATTATTTTCCCTGAAATAAATTATGATGAAATTGATGCAATTAGGGGTATGGATATAACTATATCTACTACTGCTAGAAATCCAGAAGAGGGAAAGGCTTTACTAGAAGCTTTTAATTTTCCTTTTAAGAAATAAGAGAATAGATATGGCAAAGAAATCAATGGTTCAAAGAGAATTGAAGCGAGAAAAGCTCGTTCAAAAATATGCTGCAAAAAGAATGGCATTGAAAAAAATTGTGAGAGATTTGAATTCAACAGATGTTGAACGAGAAGAAGCACAAAATAAACTGAATGCACTGCCTCGAGATTCAAGTTCATCAAGAAAGCGAAATAGATGTGCTATAACAGGGAGACCACACGGCGTTTACAGAAAATTTGGCTTGGGTAGAAATAAGCTCAGAGAATCTGCGATGAAAGGTGAAATTCCCGGTTTAACTAAGGCCAGTTGGTAGTGAGGAGACTGAAATGAGTATGAATGATCCTATATCCGATATGTTAACAAGAATAAGAAATGCCCAGAGTGCAAGTAAGACTCACGTTAGCATGAGATCGTCAACAGCAAAATCTGCTGTAGCTACTGTTCTGAAAGATGAAGGTTACATTACTGATTTTAAGATTGAGAAAGATGGTAGTGCACAAAATCTTAATATTGAATTGAAATATTATGAAGGTAAGCCAGTTATAGAGAAGATAGAACGTGCAAGTAAACCTGGATTGAGAATTTATCGTAAAAAAGAAGAACTGCCAAAAATACTAGGAGGGCTTGGTGTAGCGATCATATCAACATCCGCTGGTGTTATGAGTGATCGTCAGGCAAGGGAAAATGGTATTGGGGGAGAGGTTATTTGCGTTGTTTCATAACGTAAATATTCACAAAAAGAGAAAACATTATGTCAAGAATTGCTAAAGAACCAGTGAATATACCTAAAGACATCGAATTCAATATGTCAGGTCTAACTCTGACGTTGAAAGGGGCCAAAGGCTCTCTATCGATGGATTTAAATCCAGAGGTAAGTGTGGAAGAAAATGACAGTATTTTATCATTTTCTCCTAAGTCAGGTTCTAAATTTGCACTAGCTATCTCTGGTACGACCAGAGCTTTAGTAGCAAATATGGTGCATGGTGTTTCACAAGGGTTTGAAAAAAAACTTGAACTCGTTGGTGTTGGTTATCGTGCTCAGGCTCAAGGTAAAAAATTAAATCTAACACTTGGGTTTTCACATCCAGTTGTATACGAAGTGCCCGAAGGCGTTACTATTGAAACTCCAAGCCAAACTGAAATCTTGGTCAAAGGGATTGATAAGCAGAGTGTCGGGCAAGTTGCGGCAGAAATTCGTCACTTTAGGCCGCCAGAGCCATACAAAGGCAAGGGCGTTCGATACGCAGATGAACATGTCGTTATGAAAGAAGCTAAAAAGAAATAAATTAATTTATAGATGAGATTACTATGAAACTCGATAAAAAACAGAATCGGTTAAGAAGAGCAAGGAAAAGCCGAGCTAAGATTAAAGAACTCTCCGTAAACCGTCTGAGCGTTCATCGAACATCAAAGCATATTTATGCGCAGATTATTGCGGCAAATGGTGAGTCTGTAATCGCAAGTGCCTCTACTATAGAAAAAGATAGCAAAAAAGAATTGAAAGCTACAGGTAACATTGCAGCAGCTACATTTGTTGGGACTAGAATAGCCGAAAAAGCAAAAAAAGCGGGCATTGAATCTGTTGCATTTGACCGATCAGGTTTTCTTTATCATGGTCGTATTCGTGCTCTAGCTGATGCTGCGCGAGAAGCGGGTTTGAAATTTTAAACAAATTGACAAAATATTTATCTACATAAAGAAATAGGAAAATTAAATGGCAAGAAAAGAGCAAGCACACCAATCTGATGACTTAATGGAAAAGTTGGTTACAGTAAATCGTGTAGCAAAAGTTGTCAAAGGTGGAAGACAGTTTGGTTTTACAGCTCTTACTGTTGTTGGAGACGGGAATGGAAAAGTTGGTTTTGGTTATGGTAAGGCTCGCGAGGTCCCAATAGCCATCCAAAAAGCAATGCAATCTGCCCGTAAGCAGATGATAAAAGTCAATTTAACTAATGACACATTGCAATATGCAAAAAAGGGAAGGCATGGTGCTACTTATGTTTACATGCAACCTGCTTCTGATGGAACAGGTATTATCGCAGGTGGAGCAATGAGAGCAGTATTTGAATGTGCTGGTGTAAGAAATGTATTAGCTAAGAGTTATGGCTCAAGGAACTCAATTAATGTGGTACGTGCCACAATAAGTGCCCTAGAATCAATACATTCTCCAAGACAAATAGCTGCAAAGCGCGGTAAAAAAATAAAAGAAATTATTGCTGATTAATAATTGGAAAGAAAATGACAGATCAAAAGAAAATAAAAGTTACCTTAATTAAAAGTAAGTATGGTCGTTTGAAAGCCCATCGTGCTTGTATTATAGGGTTAGGCTTACGAAAAATCAGGCAAACTGTAACCGTTATAGATACCCCTGAGAATCGAGGCATGATTAACAAAATATCATATTTAGTTTCGACTGAGGAGGCCTGAGATGCAGCTTAATACATTATCACCAGCAAAAGGGTCGAAAAAAAATGCAAAACGACTTGGAAGAGGACATTCTGCTGGTCAAGGTAAAACCTCTGGAAGAGGGCAAAAAGGACAACATGCAAGATCAGGTGGTTATCATAAAGTTGGTTTTGAAGGTGGTCAGATGCCTTTGCAACGTCGTTTGCCGAAAGTTGGATTTACATCGAAGATGGCAGCTTATTCTGCAGAGGTTAGATTGCATGAGTTAGCGATACCAAAAGAAGATGTAATAAACATAGAGGTTTTAAAAAAATGTAATCTTGTTCCAAAGAAAGTAAATAAAGTAAAAATCATACTCTCAGGTGAACTTGATAATTCAGTTAAAATTAAAGGTTTGGCTGTGACTAAAGGTGCTCGCAAGGCTATTGAAGCTGCGGGTGGAACAATAGAAGAATAGTAACTAGGAATATGTTAGGTACAAAATAATGGCAAAGAAGCCAAAATTAAACAGAACGAATAGTGACAAGACATCGAGTAATTCTGGCGAGTTACAAAAACGCTTCGCCTTTCTTGCTGGCGCCTTGATTATATTTCGTGCTGGAACTTTTATTCCTGTACCAGGAGTTGATCCAGCCGCGCTTGCTTCTTTTTTCGATCAGCAAGCTGGTAATATGCTAGCACTATTCAATCTCTTTTCTGGAGGAGCGCTCTCTAGATTTGGAATATTTGCTCTTGGGATTATGCCTTATATATCGGCTTCTATCATAATGCAGATGTCTAGTATGATTGTGCCATCGATGCAACAACTGCGAAAAGAGGGTGAGTCTGGTAAACGAAAGATTACTCAGTACACTCGATATGGGACAGTGATATTATCTTTATTTCAATCAATTGCTGCAGCATCATGGCTTCAGAGTCAACCAGGTGTAGTTGTTAACCCCGGGATGATATTTTTAGTTACTGCATGCATCACTCTTGTAACAGGCACAATGTTCTTAATGTGGCTTGGTGAGCAAATTACTGAACGTGGTATCGGCAATGGGATTTCAATGATTATACTTGCGGGAATCATTGCAGGACTTCCAGCTGCCATAGCAGGTACAGCAGAACTCGTAAGAAATGGTGAAATGGCAGCTGCCACAGCAATACTTTTATTAATCGTTTTCGTAGCTGCGATACTTTTTGTTGTATACATGGAGAGAGCACAACGTCGTATTGCTGTCAATTACGCAAGAAGGCAGCAAGGTAGAAAAATGGTTCAAGGACAGAATACACACTTACCATTTAAGATAAATATGTCTGGAGTGATACCTCCTATATTTGCATCAAGTATATTATTGTTTCCGGCGACAATTGCACAGTTTTTTGGCCAATCTTCCAATCCAAATGCTTTTCAGGAAATGTTACAAACAGTAGGTGCAAATTTAGGACCGGGACAGCCAATTTATGTAATATTTTATGCGGCTATGATTATCTTCTTTTGTTTTTTTTATACTGCTTTAGTTTTTAATTCAAAAGAGACAGCTGATAATTTAAAACGTTCAGGAGCGTTTGTTCCAGGTATAAGGCCTGGTATGCAAACAGCAGAATATATCGACCGAGTTTTAACTAGACTGACATTCTGGGGCGCTATTTATGTTGCAGCTATTTGTTTGTTGCCTGAAATATTTCGAATGTTTTATCCGAGTATTCCATTCAATTTTGGTGGAACGTCATTATTGATTTTGGTTGTTGTAACAATGGATTTTATGTCACAAATGCAGGCTCATGCAATGAGTCATCAGTATGATGGAATGATGCAAAAAGCAAATTTGAGGAATTATCGTAGGTAAGTTTGCTGAGAATGCAAATATTTGGAGTTAATCATGAAAGTAAGAGCATCAGTTAAAAAAATGTGTAGGAATTGTAAAATTATTCGTCGTAATGGAGTAGTGCGTGTAATTTGTTCTTCCGATGCTAGGCATAAACAAAGACAAGGTTAAATTAAAAGGAAAGGTATAAATAGTGGCTCGTATAGCAGGTATAAATATCCCAACAAATAAGCATGTTGTTATTGCTTTAACATCGATTTATGGAATTGGAGATACAAGAGCGCAACAAATATGTAGCTCAGCAGGTGTTAAACCAGAGACTAAAGTAAAGGATCTGGCAGAACCCGAAGTTGTTGGCTTGCGTGATGCTGTTGCTAAATTCACCGTCGAAGGAGATTTGAGACGAGAATCATCAATGAATATAAAAAGATTGATGGATCTGGGTTGTTATAGAGGAATTCGACACAGGCGCGGCTTGCCATTGAGGGGGCAGCGCACGAAGACTAATGCTAGGACAAGAAAAGGTCCGCGTAGACCAATCAAACGATAATAAGAATTGTTAGATTAATAACAGGAAAAATAATGGCAGAAACGAAGAAAAAGAAAGTAAAAAAGCATGTGGTTGATGCAATAGCGCATATTCATGCTTCTTTCAATAATACAATAATTACGATCACCGATCGTCAAGGAAATACATTATCTTGGGCAACATCAGGTGGTTGTGGTTTTCGTGGCTCAAGAAAATCAACACCTTTTGCAGCTCAAGTAGCTTCAGATAAGGCGGGTAAAGCCGCTCTAGAGTTTGGTGTGAAGAATGTTGATGTAAGAGTTCGTGGACCAGGTCCAGGCAGAGAATCAGCTGTAAGAGCACTCAATGCTCTTGGGTTTCAAATTCAAAATATCGAGGATGTAACACCTATTCCTCATAACGGGTGTCGACCACCTAAAAAGCGTCGCGTCTAGAGGCAAAGAGAAATGGCAAGATATACAGGACCAAAATGTAAATTATCCAGAAGAGAAGGAACAGATCTGTTCTTAAAGAGTGGAGTTAGACCTTTAGAGTCTAAATGTAAGCTTGAAGTACCACCTGGTGGTGCTGGACAGAGAAGACCTAGAGTCTCGGATTACGGCTTACAATTAAGAGAAAAGCAAAAACTGCGTAGAATGTATGGCGTATTAGAACGTCAGTTTTTGAATTACTATAAGCGCGCAGCTCAATTAAAGGGCTCAACTGGTGAAAACCTTTTATCTCTATTGGAAGGACGCTTAGATAATGTTGTTTATCGAATGGGGTACGCATCAACAAGAGCTGAGGCTAGGCAGTTAGTGAGTCACAAAAGTATAGAAGTCAATGGTGCGATTGTTAATATTCCGTCAGCTCAAATAACAGCAGGTGACTCTGTTTCTATTAGAGAGAAATCCAAGAAACAACTCCGTATTCAAAGCGCACTCGAAATTGCTGGACAAATTGGATTGCCAGATTGGGTTGATGTAGATCCCAAAAAGATGACTGGTGTTATGAAATCATTACCGGGTCGAGAAGATATTCTTCCCGATATAAATGAAAATTTAGTAGTCGAGTTGTACTCGAAATAGTTAGGAGGGTAACCACCCATGCATGAATCTGCAAATGAATTTTTAAAACCACGCAACGTAAAAGTTGCTTCCTCTAATGAATGGCAAGCTAAGGTTGTTATCGAACCATTTGAGAGAGGTTACGGCCACACACTCGGTAATGCATTAAGAAGAATATTACTTTCTTCGATGCCAGGTTCGGCAATCGTCGAAGTTGAAATAGAGGGTGTTCTGCATGAGTACACAAGTATTGATGGTGTTCAAGAGGACGTGGTTGATATTTTATTGAATCTAAAAAAAGTCTCAATATGTATGCATGGACGAAGTTCGGCCGAGCTAACTATATCTAAACAAGGCCCAGGGCCAGTTACTGGTGCTGATATTATGCTTGATCATGATGTTGAGGTTATGAACCCTGATGTTGTAATCGCAACCTTATCAGATACTGGTAGTCTGACAATGAAATTAAAGGTTGAAAGAGGTCGTGGATATAGACCAGCTACTCGAGGTCCAGTCTTTGAGGAAGAAGCAGGACCTATTGGTCGACTGCAATTAGATGCCTCATTTAGCCCAGTACATCGTGTCTCATATGATGTTGAAGCGGCCCGTGTAGAACAAAGAACAGATTTAGATAAATTAATAATTGATATTGAAACCAACGGAACTATTGATCCTGAAGAAGCAATAAGACATGCTGGTAGTATTCTAAAAGATCAACTATCGGTATTTGTTGACCTGGAAAGAGAAGAAGAGACAGACAATGAGGAAGATGAAAATTTAGTAGATCCGATACTTCTGCGACCAGTTGATGAGCTTGAATTAACAGTTCGCTCTGCTAACTGTTTAAAAGCAGAGAGTGTCATGTATATAGGTGATCTGGTACAACGTACTGAGGTGGAACTATTAAGAACACCAAATCTCGGTAAAAAATCACTAACTGAAATTAAAGAGATCTTGGAAAGTCATGGTTTGACACTGGGTATGAGGCTTGAGAATTGGCCCCCAGCAAGTCTTGCTCAATAAATAGATTTACTTCAAAAATAAAGAGTATTCGTTATGCGTCATAGAAAATCAGGACGAAAATTAGGAAGAAATAGTTCACATAGAAAAGCTATGTTTCGGAATATGTCAACCTCCTTATTGTTACATGAAACAATAAAAACAACTGTGCCTAAAGCCAAGGAATTAAGACGTGTTGTTGAACCACTAATAACATTATCAAAGAAAGATAGTGTTGCAAATCGTCGATTAGCATTTAGTAGATTACGAGACAAAGAGATTGTTGGTAAATTATTTTCAGAAATTGGACCTAGATTTTTTGAAAGACCAGGTGGTTACGTGCGTATTCTCAAACTTGGACCTCGGGCTGGTGATGCTGCTCCAATGGCGATGGTGCAATTAGTAGATCAAGCACCTGGCAATCACGAAAGTGATGAAGACAAAGAAGCTTAAAACTGCTGATTAGCTATCTTGATTTATTTGTATAATTATTATTATATGGGTAAAAATAATATTCCCTCATGAAGGGATCGTATGAAAATCAAACTGTTATCATAACCGGCGCTTCATCAGGTGTTGGAGAGGGTGTGGCACACCACTTCGCAGCTAATGGAGCAAATTTAGTTCTTGTTGCAAGAAATAAAGAAAAATTATATCAAGTTAGAGATTTCTTAAAACAGAAAACTAGAGTTATTGCCATATCTATGGATGTATCTAAATTTGATGATTGCCAAAATTTAGTTAAAAATACTCTAGCTGAATATTCATCTATAGATATATTAATTAATAATGCTGGCTGCCATGAACGTGGTTACGTTGAAGAAAATGATCCACAGAACCTCGGAAGAATGATCGATGTTAATCTGAAAGCTCCAATTGTTTTGAGTCGAATGGTGTTACCTCATATGACTAAGAGTGGTTGTGCAATCATAAATGTTGCTTCACTGGCTGGAAGGGTACCTGTACCTGGATCAGCGGTATATTCAGCATCAAAATTTGGGCTCAGGGCATTCACTTATGCGTTAGCAAATGAACTTCAAACAAAGGCTATAAAGATAGCCACGGTTTCTCCTGGACCTATTGATACTCCTTTTATTATGAGTGACATTGATTCTGTATCGGATTTAACTTTTTCTCAGAAGATAAGTACAGTAGATGAAGTTGCGTTGACCATACTGAGACTTTGTAAAAACAATAAAATTGAAGAATCTATGCCTAAAATAAGTGGTTTTTTTACTAATATGACGTATCTATTTCCAAAACTTGGATCAATACTTTCACCTCTTTTAATTAAAAAGGGACGGAATGCAAAAATAAAGTTAAAATTAAAAAAATAGACAGGTGATGAATATTAGTAAATTAACTGACAATGAAGTTACCGATAAACTGAATCAATTAAAGCAGTGGACATTTGATGGTTCAAAATTAAACCGCGAATTCATATTTTCTGACTTTAATGAGGCGTTCAGGTTCATGGCTCTGGTGGCTCTTGAGGCAGAAAAAACTGATCATCATCCTGAGTGGTCAAATATATATAATAGAGTTAATGTCAGCTTAATTAGTCATGATGTAAATGGAATCACTGATAAAGATTTTGCTCTGGCGGGCACCATGGATGAGATTGCCAGTATAATTTTTTAAGTATTATCATTAAAAGCATCTCGCGTTAAGTTTTCAACGTCATTCTCCATAATTCTTACATTATCTTCAATTCTGATTCCGCCATAAGGTTTGAGCCAATCCAGTTTTTTTTGATTAAGTAATTTAAAAGTACCATTTATTTTAGCTTCATTGATTAGTTGATCAATGATGTAGAAACCAGGCTCAATTGTGAAAACTTGGTCAATTGCAATTTCTTTATGCAAGCGAAGATAAGGATATTCATGAGATTTGTTTATGAAGTCTCCCTTGGAATTTTTTAGAAACCCTCCTACATCATGTACCTGTATACCGAGAAAGTGACCAAGTCCATGGGGAAAAAATATTTTTGTTATATTATTTTTGATTAAAGATTCTTCAGAGCCGATAGCAAAATTAAATAATTTAATTATTTCTGCAATCTTCTCATGCGTTTTTTCATGCAACTCAATAAAAGTCATATTAATCTTAATTAATTTAATAATACTCAATTGCATCTCATTGAATGCTTTAATAAGCTCATTATACTCATTATCCTCATAGGCGTATGTTCGAGTAATATCCGAAGCGTAACCATTTATTGTGGCACCAGCATCAATTAAAAATGAGCGCAGATTTTTCTTTCTTATTCTTTCGTAATTTTGATAATGTAAAATTGATGAATTCTCATTTATCGCAATAATGTTGTTATAGGGGAGTTCGTTCTCAGTATGTTGCGTGGCATTGCAGTATGCCAGGTGGATCTCATACTCAGAAGCACCTTCTTTAAATTTTTTTTCAGCGCATCGATGACCTTTGACTGCTCTTTTGGTGGCCGTTCTGAGGCATTCAATTTCGTATTCTGTTTTAATACTTCTACTATAATTTAATAAATTAATTGCATTTTCAGGATTAATATTTTCGATTCCATGAGCATATCGATCGTCATTCTGATTGTTTGTAATTAAGATAC
>CABXJW010000027.1 GCA_902512585.1 uncultured Woeseiaceae bacterium
CAGAGGCGAGACTGCTACTTTTGATATCAAGTTGGGCAGGAAATTAATAATTGAGAGAGGTCGGAGAATTACAGCGAGACATGTCAATGAGATGAAGAAAGCTTCGACTAATTCATTGGTTGTACCTGTGGATTATTTAGAGGGAAAAACAATTTCGCATGATGTAATAGATAAAGATACAGGCGAACTTCTTGCTGCAGCAAATGATGAATTAACTCTGGAGTTAATTGAGAATTTGATAGCTAATAAAGTAGAAACCATTAATGTTTTGTATGTTAATGATCTAGATAGAGGTGCATACATCTCTAATACACTCAGAATTGACCCGTCCTCAAATAGAATGGAAGCGCTTGTTGAGATATATCGCATGATGCGCCCAGGTGAGCCTCCAACTAAAGATGCTGCTGAGAATTTATTCCAAAATCTATTCTTCAATAATGATAGATATGATTTGTCTGAAGTTGGGCGTATGAAATTTGATTCGCGTATCCAGCATGCAAAAATAAAATATAGCAATTTAGAGATCGCAGATGAAGGTGAAGACACTCAAAACGATAGAATACTAAATAAGGAGGATATACTCTCAGTAATCATCCAGTTAATATCAATAAGAAATGGAGAAGACACTGTAGATGATATTGATCATCTAGGGAATAGACGTATTCGAAGTGTTGGGGAAATGACTGAGAATGCGTTTAGAGTTGGACTTGTTCGTGTAGAAAGAGCGGTAAAAGAGCGTTTGACGCAAGCAGAAGCAGATAACCTTCAGCCACAAGATATGATCAATGCTAAACCAGTAGCGGCAGCTGTAAAAGAGTTCTTCGGATCAAGTCAATTATCACAATTCATGGATCAGAATAATCCGTTATCTGAAGTAACCCACAAAAGAAGAATTTCAGCATTAGGCCCTGGTGGTTTGACTAGAGAAAGGGCGGGTTTTGAGGTTCGGGATGTACATCCAACACATTATGGAAGGGTATGCCCAATTGAGACACCCGAAGGACCAAACATTGGCTTGATTAATTCTTTATCTGTATTCGCTAGAACAAATAATTATGGATTTCTAGAGACGCCATATCGAAAAGTTCAGAATGGGAAGGTAACAAGTGAAATTGACTATCTGTCTGCTATTGAAGAAAGTGGATTTATAATCGCTCAAGCAAATTCAGAACTAGATAAGAAAGGTAAGTTTGTCGAAGATTTGATTTCTGTTAGACACAAAAATGAATTTACATTGGCGAATCGTGATGATGTGAACTATATGGATGTGTCACCAAGACAAATAGTATCCGTTGCTGCTTCTTTGATTCCATTTTTAGAGCATGATGATGCAAACCGTGCTCTTATGGGCTCAAACATGCAGAGACAATCTGTACCTACCTTAAGATCTGAAGCCCCTCTTGTTGGTACAGGTATGGAACGGACTGTTGCAATAGATTCGGGCGTGACTATAGTTGCAAAGAGAGGCGGTGTCGTAGATTCTGTAGATGCTTCAAGAATTGTAGTCCGAGTTAGTGATGATGAAACCAATGCATCAGAGTCTGGTGTAGATATTTATAATCTTATTAAATACACAAGGTCTAACCAAAATACATGTATCAATCAAAGGCCATTAGTAAAAACAGATGATGTGATAAAAAGAGGAGATGTCTTAGCTGATGGGCCTTCAACAAATCTTGGTGAATTAGCTTTAGGGCAAAATCTAATGGTGGCGTTTATGCCATGGAATGGTTATAACTTTGAAGATTCAATACTCATTTCCGAAAGAGTGGTTGAAGAGGATAGATTTACTACTATTCATATCGAAGAGATGACATGTGTTGCCAGAGATACAAAATTGGGACCAGAAGAAATTTCAGCTGATATACCTAATGTTGGCGATGCTGCGCTGAGCAAACTTGATGAATCAGGTATCGCATATATAGGAGCCGAAGTAAATTCAGGTGATATTTTAGTAGGTAAAATAACTCCAAAAGGAGAGTCTCAACTTACGCCAGAAGAGAAATTATTGCGAGCTATATTTGGTGAGAAAGCGGCTGATGTAAAAGATACATCTCAACGCGTACCCTCAGGAATGGATGGGACAGTAATTGATGTTCGGGTATTTACTCGAGATGGGCTGGAGAAGGATGAGCGAGCTCTATCTATAGAAAAAGCAGAGTTAGAGAGAGTTAAAAAGGATCTGGACGATACGAGAAGAATTATAGAAGAAGATATATACCAAAGAGTGGAAAAAAACTTAGTCGGTAAAGTTGCCCAAGGTGGCCCAAGTGGATTAAAAGCAGGAACAAAAATAACTGTAGCTTATTTGGAAGAATTACCAAGAGATAAATGGTTTGAGATCAGACTGAAAAATGATTCTGCTAATCAGCAACACGAAAAATCTGCGGATAGAATAAATATTCATAAAGAAGAGTTTGAAAAATTATTTAAAGAAAAGAAAGAAAAAATTACTGCTGGTGATGATTTGCCTCCTGGTGTATCCAAAATGGTTAAGGTCTACATGGCCGTTAAACGACGGATCCAGCCAGGTGATAAAATGGCTGGTAGGCATGGAAACAAAGGGGTTATATCAACTATTGTACCTGTTGAGGATATGCCTTATATGGAAGATGGAACACCTGTTGATATTGTTCTCAATCCATTGGGCGTTCCATCGCGAATGAATGTAGGTCAAGTACTTGAAACTCACCTTGGAATGGCTGCAAAAGGTATCGGTAATAAAATAAATGCGATGATAAAAGAGCAATCTTCTATACAGAAGGTGAGAAAATTCTTAGAGACGATTTATAATACAACTGGTGGCAGAATCGAAAATATTAAATCATTTTCAGATGAAGAAGTACTTGAGCTTGCTGGAAACTTAGTAAATGGCTTGCCTACTGCAACTCCGGTCTTTGATGGTGCAACTGAAGAAGAAATTAAACGTCTTCTAACTATTGCTGATCTATCTGAAACTGGTCAATTTGAGCTTCGAAATGGAAGAACTGGCGAATTATTTGATCGACCTATTACTGTTGGTTATATGTATATGCTGAAATTAAACCATTTGGTAGATGATAAAATGCACGCGCGTTCTACTGGACCATATAGCTTGGTAACCCAACAGCCACTTGGTGGTAAAGCTCAATTTGGTGGGCAACGGTTCGGTGAAATGGAGGTATGGGCACTCGAAGCTTATGGTGCCGCATATACCTTGCAAGAGATGCTTACAGTCAAATCAGATGACGTACAAGGAAGAACGAAAATGTACAAAAATATCGTCGATGGTGAGCATGAAATGGATGCCGGAATGCCTGAGTCCTTTAATGTTCTAGTTAAAGAGATACGTTCACTTGGAATTAATATCGAATTGGAAACAGACTGATGAAAGATCTATTAAACTTATTTAAATATCAAAATCCTGTAAATGACTTTGATGCAATTAGGATAGCACTTGCATCACCCGAGAAAGTTCGCTCATGGTCATTCGGTGAAGTAAAAAAGCCAGAGACCATTAATTATAGAACTTTTAAACCAGAAAGAGATGGTCTTTTTTGCGCCAAGATCTTTGGTCCCGTAAAGGACTTTGAATGTTTATGCGGCAAATACAAGCGATTAAAACATCGTGGAGTTGTTTGTGAGAAATGTGGGGTAGAAGTAACACAAACAAAGGTGCGTCGTGAGAGAATGGGGCATATTGATCTAGCTACACCTGTTGCACACATTTGGTTTCTAAAATCACTTCCATCAAGAATTGGCCTTATGCTAGATATGACTCTTCGTGAAATTGAAAGAGTATTATATTTTGAAGCATTTGTTGTTGTTGAGCCTGGGATGACTCCTTTAGAGAAAGGCCAATTAATGACTGATGAGATGTATTTAGAGGCGATGGAGCAATATGGAGATGAATTTGATGCAAGAATGGGTGCTGATGCGGTCAGTGACTTACTCTCCTCTATGGATCTGCAAACCGAAATGCTTCAAGTTCGAGAAGATATGGGTGCCACACGCTCTGAAACTAAATTAAAAAGATTATCTAAAAGATTAAAGCTGCTTGAATCTTTTGTTGAATCAAAAAACAAACCAGAATGGATGATATTGAGAGTTTTACCAGTATTGCCACCAGATTTAAGACCACTGGTTCCTCTGGATGGTGGGCGTTTTGCCACATCAGATTTAAATGATCTATATCGTAGAGTGATAAACCGAAACAATAGACTTCGGAGATTATTGGAACTTAATGCCCCTGATATTATTTGCCGAAATGAAAAACGCATGCTACAAGAATCTGTTGATGCCTTGTTAGATAATGGCAGAAGAGGTCGTGCTATTACTGGAACAAATAAAAGACCTCTTAAATCATTGGCAGATATGATTAAGGGTAAACAGGGTAGATTTAGGCAAAACCTTCTCGGAAAAAGAGTAGATTATTCTGGTAGATCTGTAATTGTTGTTGGTCCAACTTTGAGACTCCATCAATGTGGGCTGCCAAAAAAAATGGCTCTCGAGTTATTTAAACCATTTATTTATTCTAAATTACAGTTACGAGGTGAGGCCTCTACTATAAAAGCTGCTAAACGATTAGTAGAGCGAGAAGGTCCAGAAGTATGGGATATTCTAGAAGAGGTTATTAGAGAGCATCCTGTAATGCTTAATAGAGCACCAACTCTTCATCGATTGGGTATACAGGCATTTGAGCCAGTTCTTATTGAAGGTAAGGCCATTCAATTGCACCCATTAGTCTGTACTGCATTTAATGCTGATTTCGATGGCGATCAAATGGCCGTACATGTGCCTTTATCGATCGAAGCACAACTAGAAACTCGTGCTTTGATGATGGCGTCTAATAATATTTTATCCCCTGCTAATGGCGAGCCAATAATTGTTCCTTCGCAAGATGTTGTTTTAGGTTTGTACTATATGACAAGGTCAAAAGTTGGTGGAAAAGGTGAAGGTATGATCTTCACCGATATTGATGAAGCCAGAAGAGCTTATGAAAATAATATAGTCGAATTACAAACAAAAGCAAAAGTTAGAGTTTCTATTCAGGAAATTGATGAAGAAGGAAATCAGCAATTAGTTACTAAGTTGGTGGATACAACTGTTGGAAGAGCATTACTGTCAACATTATTACCTGCTGGGTTGAGTTTTGATCTCGTTAATCGTGATTTAACAAAAAAGGCAATTTCGAATTTGGTGAACTCTTGTTACAGAGTCTTAGGATTGAAAGAAACCGTAATATTTGCTGATCGTCTTATGTATACTGGCTTCCGCTTTGCTACCATAGCAGGAATTTCTATTGGTGTTGACGATATGGTAATTCCTGAGTCTAAAAATGAAATATTAGATACAGCTGAAGCTGATGTTAAGGAAATTCAAGATCAATACTCATCAGGTTTAGTTACTGACGGAGAAAGATACAATAAAGTTGTAGATATATGGTCAAGAACAAACGAACAAATAGCTAAAGCCATGATGGATAAACTTGGAACCGAATCTGTACAAGACAGTGAAGGTAATAAAGTTACTCAAGATTCGTTCAATTCGATATACATGATGGCTGACTCTGGCGCGCGTGGTTCTGCAGCTCAAATTAGACAATTAGCTGGTATGAGAGGCTTAATGGCTAAGCCTGATGGCTCTATTATTGAGACTCCAATTACTGCTAACTTTAGGGAAGGCTTAGATGTTCTTCAATACTTTATCTCTACGCATGGTGCTCGAAAAGGCCTAGCTGATACTGCTTTAAAAACAGCAAATTCAGGTTATTTAACAAGACGTTTAGTTGATGTCGCGCAAGATTTAGTGATCACTCAAGAGGATTGTGGTACCGACAAGGGAGTGTCAATGTCACCAATTGTAGAGGGTGGTGATATTGTGGAGCCACTTCGCGAAAGAGTGTTAGGGAGAGTTCTAGCGGAAGCTGCTCTTTTACCAGGATCAGATGAAGTAGCATTCGAAGCAGGAACTATGCTAGACGAGGAAAATGTCGCTCGTTTGGAAGAACTATCTATAGATTATGTGCTAGTTCGTTCTCCAATAACTTGTGAGGTTCGATACGGAGTCTGCCAACAATGTTATGGTCGTGATCTCGCTAGAGGTCATAAAATAAGTATGGGAGAAGCAGTGGGAGTTATGGCTGCCCAGTCAATTGGTGAGCCTGGAACACAATTAACCATGAGAACATTCCATATCGGAGGAGCTGCTACTAGTTCAGCGGCTACTAGTTCTATTGAAATTAAAAGTGCTGGTACTCTAAAACTAGAAATAGATAAAACTGTAACTAACAAAAAAGGACAAATCGTCGCAGTTACTCGATCTGGTGAAATTAGAGTTTTAAATGAACAAGGACGAGAAAGGGAACGTTATAAGGTACCTTATGGTGCTACCATTATGGTGAAAGATTCTACTAAAGTTAAGCAAGGTCAAATTGTCGCTTCTTGGGACCCTCATACCCACCCAGTAATTACAGAAGTGGCGGGTAATTTGCATTTTGAAGATTTCGTTGATGGAGTAACAGTTACAGAACAGGTTGATGAGTTAACCGGTCTTACAAGTATCGTAATTGATGACCCAAAGAAACGTGGTAGCACCAGTAAAGATTTAATACCTGAAATTAAATTAATGAAGGGTGGAAAACAATTATGTTTTGCCAATACAGACATACCAGCAGTTCATCAACTGCCAGCTGGCGCAATCGTTAGTATGGGAAATGGAGATAAGGTAGCTGTAGGTGATGTAATAGCTAGAATTCCTCTGGCGGCCTCTAAATCAAGAGATATTACTGGTGGTCTTCCAAGGGTTGCCGATTTATTTGAAGCTAGAAAGCCAAAAGAGCCAGCAATTATGGCTGAATATACTGGAACAGTAAGTTTTGGTAAGGAAACAAAAAGTAAGAAACGACTAGTAATAACAGATGAAGCTGGGGATAGTCATGAAGAATTGATTCATAACTATCGGACTTTGAATGTATTCGAGGGAGAACAAGTCTCGCGTGGTGAGGTTATTGCTGATGGGGAGCCTGTACCGCATGATATTTTACGTTTACAAGGAGTTGAGCCATTAGCAAGTTATTTAATTCGCGAAATTCAAGATGTTTATCGTCTGCAAGGCGTTAAGATTAATGATAAACATATTGAAGTTATTATAAGACAAATGCTAAGAAAAGTTATTGTTGAAAATCCGGGTGATAGTAATTATTTGCGCGGAGAACAAATTGATAAATCTCGTGGTCTTGAAGTGAATGAAGAGCTAGCCATAAAAGGCAAGGATCCGATTACAGTAAACCCGCTGCTTCTTGGGATTACAAAAGCGTCCTTGGCGACGGAATCATTTATATCTGCCGCTTCTTTCCAAGAAACCACAAGAGTCCTTACAGAAGCTGCTGTTCGCGGCCTTAGAGACGACCTACGTGGTTTAAAAGAAAATGTTATTGTAGGAAGACTAATTCCAGCTGGAACTGGTTTTGCTCATCATGCAGAACGTCGAATGACAAGAGAGCAGGATTTAGCAGAGCAACTGAAGGATTTAGAGGAGGTAATGTCATCTCAAGCTGAAGAATCGAATGAATCAGATGAAATATCAACCCCTCCAACTAATGCGGAAGAGATTGATAGTGGGTTAGAAAGTAACGAGGTATCGACTTAACTGAAAACAAACTTGACATCATGTAAGAACGATCAATACAATGCCTTTCCCTAATCTTTGGGGCACAAAGCATTTATATTGAATTATTATTAAATAGATAAAAAGAAGAGAATATGGCAACAGTAAATCAATTAGTTAAAGGCGCAAGAACGGTAAAAGCATATAAAAGTACTGTGCCTGCGTTACAAAGTAGTCCTCAAAAACGTGGAGTATGTACACGCGTTTACACTACGACTCCAAAAAAACCAAACTCAGCAATGAGAAAAGTGGCACGAGTTCGCCTCACTAACGGATTTGAAGTGACAAGCTATATTGGTGGAGAAGGGCATAATCTTCAAGAGCATTCGGTGGTACTGATAAGAGGTGGAAGAGTAAAAGATTTACCTGGAGTCAGATACCATACAGTTCGTGGAACATTGGATTGCTCAGGAGTTGCTGATCGAAAACAAGGTCGTTCTAAATACGGTACTAAGCGACCAAAATAATTTTATAGAAATTACAGAGAGAATATAGATGTCAAGAAGAACAAGAGCACCAAAACGCAATATCTTGCCAGATCCCAAATTTGGCAGTGAATTGTTAGCTAAATTCATGAATATGATAATGAATGATGGTAAAAAATCTGTTGCTGAAAGAATAATATATGGTGCATTAGACTGTATTTCAGAAAAAGAAACCAAAGGCGATGACAAAGCTATTGAGCTCCTTGAACAAGCTTTGGATAATGTTAAACCTATGGTTGAAGTAAAATCACGACGAGTTGGTGGTGCTACCTATCAAGTGCCAGTTGAGGTAAGGCCAGCTCGAAGACAAACTCTCGCAATGAGATGGGTTATTGAGGCTGCTAGGAAACGGACAGAAAAATCGATGGCATTCAGATTAGCGCATGAATTACTGGATGCTGCAGATAATCGCGGTACAGCTGTAAAGAAGAAAGAAGACACTCATCGTATGGCTGAGGCAAATAAAGCCTTTTCGCATTATCGTTGGTAGAAGACTACAAGTTTTCTAATAATTTAGTGTCAAGAAATACTCCCGTCGAGCTTTACCGTAATATCGGTATTATGGCTCATATTGATGCTGGAAAAACCACAACCACGGAACGCATTTTATTCTACACCGGAGTTTCACATAAAATTGGTGAAGTTCATGATGGTGCAGCTATTATGGATTGGATGGAGCAAGAGCAAGAGAGAGGAATTACAATCACCTCTGCAGCAACTACCTGCTTTTGGTCTGGTATGAATGATGATCTTGATGAGCATCGTGTAAATATAATTGATACCCCAGGGCATGTAGATTTTACTATTGAGGTTGAAAGAAGCTTAAGAGTATTGGATGGCGCGGTAACAGTTTTATGTGCGGTAGGTGGGGTAGAACCTCAAACTGAAACGGTATGGCGTCAGGGTGATAGATATAATGTTCCAAGGATGATATTTATCAATAAGATGGATAGAACTGGAGCAGATTATTTCAGAGTCGTCGAGCAAATAAAAATAAGACTTGGAGCAAATCCTGTTCCTATACAGATTCCAATAACGAATGATGATAACTTTCTTGGAATAATAGATTTAATAAAAATGAAGTCTATTTATTGGGATGAATCAGATAAGGGTACGACTTATAAATATAAAGAAATTCCAAAGAATCTAGAGCCAGAAGCTCAAAGCTGGAGAGACTCAATGGTCGAATCTGCAGCAGAGGCCGATGAAGATATTTTAGAGAGATATCTCGAGAAAGGTGATTTATCTGAAAAAGATATACTTTATGGTTTAAGAGCAAGAACCATTAATGGTGAAATTGTTGTTACAAGTTGTGGTTCAGCGTTTAAAAATATTGGAGTCCAGTTATTACTAGATTCTGTCATACATTTTATGCCTTCACCTAATGATGTACCTGCTATTAATGGTCTACTTGAGAATGAAAAAGAATCATCTCGGAACCCATCTGATTCTGAACCATTTGCTGCTTTAGCATTTAAAGTGGCAACAGATCCATTTGTGGGAAACTTAACTTTTTTTCGGGTCTATTCTGGAGTACTGAGAACCGGTGATACTGTTTTTAATCCTATTAAAAATAAGCGAGAACGAATAGGTCGTTTACTTCAAATGCATTCAAATGAACGAAAAGAAATAAAAGAGGTACTATCAGGTGATATAGCAGCAGCAGTGGGTTTAAAGGAAGTCACAACTGGGGATACGCTCTGTGATCCCAAAGAAATAATCACTTTAGAGAAAATGGAATTTCCAGATCCAGTGATTTCTGTTGCAATAGAACCGAGAACAAAGCCGGATCAAGAAAAAATGGGGGTTGCACTACAAAAACTTGCCAAAGAAGATCCTTCATTTAAAGTACATACCGATGCAGAATCGGGTCAAACTATTATTTCTGGTATGGGTGAGCTTCATTTGGATATTATTGTAGACCGAATGTTGAGGGAGTTCAGCGTCGATGCGAATGTCGGAAAACCACAAGTTGCATATAGAGAAACAATAACTCAATCAGTTGATCAGGAAGCTAAGTTTGTCAGACAATCAGGTGGCAGAGGGCAATATGGTCATGTCTTTATAAAAATTGAGCCACTAGATGCAGGAAGTGGATATGAATTTAGTAATGAAATCGTCGGTGGAGCGATTCCACGTGAATATATAGGGGCGGTTGATAAGGGTATTCAGGAGCAAATCGAAAATGGTGTGGTTGCAGGTTATCCTGTTGTGGATGTAAAAGTGACTTTGTATGATGGCTCTTATCATGATGTTGATTCAAGTGAAATAGCATTCAAAATTGCGGGTTCTATCGCATTTAAAGATGGATCTTTAAAAGCAAAGCCAATATTACTAGAACCAATTATGACAATTGAGGTGGTTACACCAGAAGATTATATGGGTGATGTCATGGGCGATATTAACCGCAGAAGAGGCTTACCACAAGGGATGGAGGAGTCTCCATCTGGAAAGATTATAAAAGCAGAAGTCCCTTTAGCAGAAATGTTTGGTTATGCCACAGATTTAAGATCAATGAGTCAGGGTCGGGCTGTATATTCTATGGAGTTTTTGAAATATAATACTGTCCCTAAAAATATACTAGATGTTATTACAAATAGAACCAATTAATAGCAATATATAAGAATTAATAGAGATACAGAAAAGGAAAATTATTGTGGCGACAAATCAAAATATTCGTATTCGATTAAAAGCATTTGATCATAGATTGATTGATACTTCAGCACGAGAAATTGTGGATACTGCAAAGAGAACCGGTGCCGCTGTCAAAGGTCCAATACCATTACCCATGAAAATGGAAAGATTTACTGTTTTGATTTCACCGCATGTAAATAAAGACGCACGTGATCAATATGAAATAAGAACACATAAACGTTTAATGGATATAGTAGATCCAACTGACAAAACGGTTGATGCTTTAATGAAATTAGAGTTACCAGCCGGTGTGGATGTGCAAATTAAGCTTAATTAGTCAAAATAATCAAAATAAAGACTGTTATTTAAGAAATTTTAAAAAAATACCTCAAATAACACATTAATTACTTGATAGCTGCTGTGCTCACGCTATAATGGGCGGCTATTTTTGGCCGTTCCAAGAGTCGGCCAAAAATAACTACTTTGAAATTTCAAAGTAGTTATAGGTTAGGTCATTTTTTATAAAATAAAAATGTACTCGGCAAATCTTGGACCTGGAGCAATCCAGACGGGGTCAGTTCTTAATACATAGAAAATAAACTATGAAGACTGGCCCTTTGTTGTGTTTAAAGAAAATAAATATATTTGATCGGTAATGACCAATCAAATAAGAAATAATTTAGATGGATTTATTTAAGGACCTCTAAAATGACAATAGGGTTAGTAGGGCAGAAATGCGGAATGACAAGAATCTTCACTGAAGAGGGAGCTTCTATACCTGTTACAGTAATTGAAGCAGTGCCAAATCGTATTACTCAAATAAAGACAACGGAAAATGATGGGTATTGTGCAATTCAAGTGACTTCTGGCTCATTAAAGTCTAAACGTCTCACGAAGTCAATGGCCGGACATTTTGCAGCTGCAAATGTTGAGGCAGGTAAACTGAATAATGAATTCAGATATGAACAAGATGACGCTAGTGTTTTTGAGGTTGGCTCTGAAATTAGAGTAGATGTTTTTCAAGAAGGTCAAAAAGTCGATGTAATAGGAAAAACTATTGGTAAGGGTTTTGCGGGAACAGTCAAGAGGCATAACTTTAGCATGCAAGATGCTACTCATGGTAATTCAATTTCACATAGAGCTCCTGGTTCAATTGGTCAAAACCAAACACCTGGTCGTGTATTTAAGGGCAAAAAAATGGCCGGCCATATGGGAAATGTTAAACGAACTATGCAAAATCTAGAAGTGATAAAGATTGATGTATTGAGAAACTTGATTTTGGTTAAGGGCGCAGTTCCTGGTCATAAAGGATCAAAAGTAATTGTTCAGTTCGCTGTTAAACATGACCATAATGGTTCGGATTTGAAAGTACACTCACCTAATGAGGAGCAAGAGCCTCAGGTAAATGAGGATGATGAAACTAATAATAATGAAACTGGTGCAGAGATGAAACCTGAGGCGCCAGCAGCAGAAG
>CABXJW010000028.1 GCA_902512585.1 uncultured Woeseiaceae bacterium
CAGTTACATCGGCCTCGCATGCTCGATCAACATTTCGTAGTGATGACATTGTTGACCAGCCTTTAGAGGTCCATTCCTCTCTTGCGTGAGAGCCCGCTTGATAAATCAAAGGATAGTCTTCTTTAGAATAATAGAAATTGCCATATACCGCTGGATTCCATTTCCTCCATTGATTAAAGCACTTATTTATCTGATCTTTAAGATACTGTTCTTCGCTAGGATCAATTATCTTTATTCTTTTTATTAGAATATCTATAATTTCCTGCCTTAAAGAAGCATATTCATCTCCAGAATCATACGAATATAATGCTTTCCCTGTTTGATGACTAGCTTCCCTTAAAGGCAGCTTCAGCCTAATATAAGCAACAATTAATGCATGTATCGACCTATCAATGGCAGGCGGACTAAATGGCGTAACACTCGTTGGCTCAACATTTGCATATAATTTTTGATGATAGGAGTGAAATTTCTCATAATGACTTCGGTCCCTCGGCTTAGAAGGGCTAAAAAAAGTTACCACCAAACCCGGCACATCTTTTTGCCTGCCAACCCTTCCAGAAATCTGTATATATTGAGAGGTAGTTTTAGGTTGACCGACAATAGCAAGCAATGAGAGTCTGTTTATATCAACTCCAACTTCAATAATGTTTGACGCGAGACAAACATCCACTGCTTTTTTACCTTTCGAATTATTATATGGGTACTCTAATTCTTGAATACTTTTTGGAATCTCTGAGTCCTTAAGTCGACCCGTAAGTTCCATAATTTTATTTAAATATCTTCTTTTATTTTTACCATTCAAGCTACCATAACGCTGATGAATTACCTCTAAATGGTCTCTCACGTCACTATTCATAAGAGAATTTCCTCCACCTAACTCCCTGATAGAATTAAAAAAGCATAATAATGTCCACCAAGGATCTTTCTCACTGACCTCTTCAATCATATTTGCAGCATGGAGTATAGCTCCATAAGTGACCCTTTGGGTAAATTGCAATGAACCATGGGCAGGAGCGAAAATTCCTACATACTGCTTTCCAGCATCATCAGCTTGCGAGGCAAAAAAAGAATCTTTCGCTTCCAAGCCAGAAGGGGGGAATAGCCTAGTATCTGATCTTGCATAAATTGCTTTTACTTGATCTTTTGACCGACTAATTGTGGCGGTCGAGGCAATAATTTTTGGTAAAATCCGTTTTCCATTTTCATTTACATCAGTGCACAACTCTTCGATGATAGTTTCATAGGCACCAACCATCGATCCTAGTGGCCCAGAAATCAAATGCAATTCATCTTGAATTATTAAAGATGGCGGTATATCGGTTCTTTCACCCATATCATCTAACCCAAATATAGACCGCATTTGGGGTTTCCAGGCAATTAATGCCATTTTATCAACAGTTCCAATCATTAGATTTGGCGGAGACTCATAAAGGTCTTCGTCAATATTTATAATGGGTAAACGACCCCTAATACTACCCCTTCCGCCTTTGGACCCAAAATCACACTTATTATCAGGACATTCGTAACATACTGATTGATCATTATTGCCATTATCAAATGAATCTTGATAATAACCTCTGACTTCATATTTTCCGTATTTCCCCTCTGTTCCAACCCTAACTCTACCCATTTTAGCACTGCACCATGGGCATTTGAGTAAATTAAATGGATTCGGATTTCTATCTTCATCAAATCTAATTTGTCTTTCAAACTTATTAAGTTTGGTTTTCGCATCTTGTCTTGTATTTGGAGTCGAAGCACCACCAACCAGCATTCCTATCAAGAATCGCTTCTCACCTAATTTTTCTTCATCATTCCTTCTCAAATACTCCATTGCGCATACTAATAGTGAGGCTCTCTCAAATTGCTGCGTAGTCAACAGCCTAAGGGTATATCGCATTATGACATCCGTACTCTCATATGATTTTTTAGATAGGCGGTTATAAAATATTGTAAACGCAGCCAGGCCAAGATAAGCCTCAGTTTTCCCCCCACCAGTTGGAAACCAAATAAGATCGACTATCTCTCTGTCACTATTGGTGTCTGACTCAGTCATTGATCTTAAGGTCATCAAAAAAAAGGCAATCTGAAATGGGCGCCAATAGCCTATATTGGGAAGTTCTTCACTAGGATTAATATCATCAATGGGCCCATATTCACCATTATCATTGGGCTCTCTAATATCTCTATTGCCTTTTAATTGACCAAGTAACATTGCGTAATTTGAATACTTGAATGCTAAAAGAGCTTTTTTACTATCCTCCGAGTCTCCATATAAAAAATCAATTCCATCTTTAATTCTAGCTAGGCATTGCTTACATTTTTTAATCAAATCATCAGCGGTATCAGATAATTTCTTATCAATAGGTGGCGACCTTTCATCATAATCGCTCAATCCTTCAATCCAAGCCCGATAAGATTCGACCAAAAGCATCAATTCATTACGCCCATCATTGTTCTCATCTAACCCAGCAAGCTTCCTCATACTTACTTTTATCTCTTGATCATCTTTTTTAACAGCATGAGAGGTCACAGGTTGATTGTATTCAGGTAAAAAATCTGATGACACATGATCTACACGTTCAAACGCTTTAAAATCCCAAGAAGCTGCACATCCATGCCCTACAGCGAATGTTTTTTTATCACGATAAAGTAATTTATTGATATTTTCTTCTTCATCGTCCGCATTGAACCTTGAATATTCTGGGTATGGAATTATAGAATTAGTTAACGTCGCTTTTTTTATTTGGCACTGAAAGAAGGAATTCTCATCAATTGAAAACAAGTCTTTTTTATCGCCAGATTTAGCTGCCTTTCCATCGTCTTGATTGTATTCAATTAAATTTATCATGGAGATTGTTAAGAGAAATTTATCTTTAAATTCTCTCTTGACTGCAACTATCTCCAGTTTTCGCTCGTATGTAGGGATTGGTTTTCTTAGTGCAGTCTGAGCCTCAATCAGCTCTTTTTTTGTAAATGTAATTATAAAATTTTTCTGATTCTTATCCTTAGCAGGGACTCTAAACCAGCTGGTTATTTTTTTTCCAGTATCAGATTCGATTATTTTTCTTTTGTAGGTAGCGAATTCTAGCTCTATAAATAATTCATTTGCGTACTTAAAATCAGTTAAAAGACTTATCCCAAAAGTTGATGGTTTGAATGAATTAGCCAATGAAATAT
Source organism: uncultured Woeseiaceae bacterium (assembly GCA_902512585.1). Taxonomy (GTDB): domain Bacteria; phylum Pseudomonadota; class Gammaproteobacteria; order Steroidobacterales; family Woeseiaceae; genus SP4260. The sequence goes on from CABXJW010000028.1 coordinate 3,181, forward strand.
CGTAATCTTCTGATGTATCAATATCCAATTTATCAGACTTATCTTTTATTTTTTTACTATTTTTTTGATTAGAAGCTTGGTCAGAATTATTTTCGATGGCCTGATCGCTCTCTTCAATTCTTTCCATCAAGAGCTCATCATCGATTTTTTTTGGAAAAAGAATGGCTGCGCCGTATCTTTTGAGAGGAGAATCTGGATACAATATTTCCTCACCATTTATTTGCTGTTTTACTTTATATAAATCCTCTTCATTTATTATTGAAATATTATCTATATCAATAACTATTTTTTCTTCTTGTGCATTAAAGGGATAGATATCTGGACCAATTATTTCAGCTTTAATTTTATTTTTAATTTCGGCGCGGTTTTTTATATTATTTTCAAGCTGAATCATTATATTCCTTGGTAATTTCTTAACGCTTGTTGAAAATGACTTTTTGCCTTGGTTTGGCAAAAGAAATAAGCTTTCAATTTTGCTCTAGACAAACCTACATAAATAAGAGCCCTATCTCTGTCGCTATTCACTGTATCAAAATCAGTTAATATGACAATTGCCCTTTCAAGCCCCTTAAATGAATGAATTGTTGAATAAGCAATACCTTGTGATTGATACTTCAATTCTTCACCATATTCATAATATTTTTTTTGATATTTTTTTGATAATGCTTTTCCACAAGAATTTTTTATAGGAGAGAGTAAAATGATATTTTCTTTATTATGCCTTCTCTTCAACGTATCAAGCAAACGCATAACTTGTCTATTTTGGTCTTTCTTATCCTCATACGTTTTAAGTGAAAAATGATCCTCACCCAAATCATCGATTAAGTATGAGGTATAGGGGGGCTTTAAATTCGAAATCCATTCGATTGTCTCTGCTAACCGCTTTTGATTTCGACAATTTTTAGTTAATTCATAAAATGTGATATCACTATCAGAAAGATCTTCAATGATTTTAATTTTTTGCTCATCAAGAGCATTAATATCTCCATATAAAACTTGTTTTTGTACATCCCCCAAGAACAGCCAATTACCATCACTAAAACCATCCTTGATAAATAAATTCAATACTCCAAAAACACCTTTAAAATTCAAAAAGTCTTGCACTTCATCAATAACCACATAATCGTATTTTGTTATTTTTGTGGTGCGATTATTGGCATAAGCATCAATAAATTCAGTTATCAATTCACGAATTTTCACTTTCTTATTGCCTTCGACCTCAGGTATATGACTACCTAAAAATTTATGGAAAGTTGCTTGCTCTAAATATTCTCGTTTAATCAGGCCCTTACTTGCATCCAAGTCGATAACCTTTTCCAACCAAGCAGATAAATTCCTATTAAAACATAGAAAAAGGGTCTTTTTTTTCTGTGCTGTTGAATCCTTTATGGCTTTTAAGGCTAGGTAAGTTTTTCCTGTACCTGCATAACCTGTTATTAATATTTTTTTGTTACGCTTTAATCTATCTAATGCATCACACTGCTCATTGGTGTATCTTTTAATTTGATTCTCGTTCTCCACTAAATGATTATAATCAAAACACTCTAATGGTGGGTAAAATTTTGGCTTAATAATATGAGTAAGATCACTAGTCTGCTCTCTAGAAGGTTTGCATTTATCTATGCTATACCAATCATAGATTTTCTGACTCTCTTTGTGCCCTTTTTGCAAAATATCTAATATTTTTTTAGCAAAAGAGGTGTCATAACATTCCAAGTAATCTTTTTTATTGAGAGTAGGCACATTATCCCATTCAATTGATTTTTCTTTTAAGGTCCAATCAGTAAAAAAAACAGCGGTATGGAGAAGGAGCCCTCTTAATTGCGGATTTCGATTTTTTATATATGCTCTTATTGATTGCATATTACCCTCAACTTGGTCGAAGGGACTTTTTCCTTTCTCTTCCTTTTTTCCGTAGTACCAATAATCCTCATCAAAACTAATTGTATGATGCGATTTAACCTCAAGACATAGCATGCCAACATTAGGGATAATAAAAAGAAAATCAAGCTCGCCAGTTCTTTGGTGAGCATGTTTTGAAATCTTTAAAGAGTGAAAAATTATCCAATTATTCATTAATTTATCATTTGAAAATGATTTGAATAATCTCTTTTCCCCTGGTGAGAGATTGCCGTCATCAAAAAAAGCGGGAATAATTTTAGGCATTAGTTATTATTTTCCCTAAATCCGTTCTTTTAATAAGGTGCGATTCTGGAGATATATTTATTATCTTATTCACAAATAGGGACGCTTCATCATTACCAATGCTAACTTCAGTGCCATCCTTAATAGTCTCACCGCTATCACGATGAACTTCAAATATTTCATTCAGTTCACTCTTAATCAATATTCTAGCTCTTTTTTTCCACCTGATAAGTTCACTTATTGCTTCCGAAGTAGTTTTAAAAAAAACATCGGTACTAACATCGCCAATCACTGGCTTGAGAAATCCATCCTCTGACATAATCTCAATTAAGCCTTGAAAAGTTTCTGGCTTGTCCGGACGAAGAACATCTTCAGTAGTCCAATTCCATAAAGAATTAGTATGTTTATATTTTACTAGTTTGTATTTTTCCTGAATTTGGTTAATTTTACTTAGTAAATATTTCGCTCCTTTTTCTTGAAGCAACTCCCCTAAACAAGGCTTCCATTTTAGAGCAGCATCATAAACAAGCGTTTTACCAGACTCTTCAAGTAAAGTTTTTGTCTTTTTATTAACATAATCAACTGATGTATTACCCCATAAAAATAAATCGCCCACCTTTAGATGCCTAACTTCTCTCTCTCTTAATTGATCAGTCCTATGTGCCAAAAAATCTGTAACCTCATAAACTTTATGCTCTTTTCTTAAAAATATTTTTCTACCTTTAGTTAGCATTAGGAAATGAGCATCTACTGTTGATTCGCTATCATAATCACTAAGTGAACTTAAAATATTTTCTGGAAGATCCGAGTTTAGCCATTGATCATTGATGTTATCATCGACACCCACAGCAAAATTACTCTTTCGCTCTGTATAATCATGAATTTTAACTCTATCTTCAGGAAAGCATCCAACTAAATTAGACCCATGCCTTACAGTCGGTAAATGCCTAGCTAATGGTTTTTTAAGAAAAGGATTTAATAACTCATAGTCATACAACAAAAAATGTATATTCTCAGTGAAGCCAGAATAATAAAGGTACTCCATGTAATTAATATACTTTCCGCCTGATGGGATAATTAAACGATCTATTGCCGATACTTTGCCATCATGTAAATAATTATGGATATCTCTCTGACTGGAAAAAAAATCAAAATTATTAAATAGGTTTATATGATTCAATGTATTCTCAACCACTGGAATCATGTCTTTTTTATAATAACTACCTTCTTGATTATTAAGTAACAATCCATACCGCTTTTCATTGCTAGAATTTCTAATGTAATTATTAATCATTTTTTCTTTCTCATTCTGAAACGAATGACTCAATATTTTTTCAATATTGGGCTCAAGAGCATTGATTTCATGAGCTATAGATGGATATTGATTAGATTTGTTCTTAATGGAGGCAAATCTCTGACTTATTGAATAGGATTCGCTATTAAATGGAATAATTGCATTTATAATATCTGATCTTAAATGCCAGATATCCCATTTCAATTTATCAATATTGTCGCTATCTTTATTCAGCTTGATAAAGCATGCATAAAGGCATGAAGAGATTTCTCTTTCTATCTCATTACTATCAATGACCTCATATGTAGTTTTGATCTTCTTAGTTGCAGAAAATATCTCAGACGTTTTCTTTACATATTTAAACTTTCTTTGCTCGGCTAGTTCAAGCTTTTCTTTCGCCATCTTTTTTTTCATCTTTTCTAACTTTTCTTTTTCCAATTTTCTAGCAGCTTTTAGTGCCTTGACTTTAGCTTTTTTACCAATCTTCTTTCTTTTCTTTTGGGTATTATAAATTGACCCTGGAATTGCTGCTCTCCTTTCACCTCGTCCTTTACCCATGATTCACTCTTTATAATTGAAGGCCATAATCTGAATACCCATATCTGTTTTGAAATTTCGCAAATCTAAAAAGAGATCACCATCATCACATTCAAATTTCACTATTCTTTCTATTTCGCTCTTGCAAAGTTCATCATATTCCTCATATTCTAGTAACAAAACAATATTCTTTGGATTAATCACATATTCAATATGCTTTAAAACCGCTTTATAACCATCCAAAATGGCAAGCTTCGATTGATCATCTTTTAACTCTTCTCTTTGTATGGTGTAGTTATAAGCCTCATCTGATTTAATATTAATTTTTGAAAATCGATCATTTGTCTGTGGAGCTGAAAACAGCAGGTCAAGCATGCTATTTCCATTATCACTAAAGATACTTTTTGAGCGATGATTCCATTGTGTTTTATTAGTAATTAACAAATTATCGCATTTTGAATTATCTAAACTTAACTCTGCATCTTTAAGTAGATTTTGATAATATTTTAATGTTGAATTAAAGGTACCGATATAACCCCTTGTAGGTGGCTGAACAAGAGAAAGTTTACGCTGATGATAGTAATTCTCAAAAAAAGTAAATTTTTCCTCTTTTTTTCTTTTACTTTTTCCTAGTCTTTTAAATTCTCTTCCTTCATCACCATTCATAGTGATACGTTTTCCAGCGTAAGCTTTAAATTTACTGGATCCACCAATCTTTTCATCACAATAGACCTCAGTGTCTTCATCGAGATCCAAAATTTCTTGCCATGAAAGATTTTTATTACAGTCACTAAGGGAGGCTAGAATTGAGCCAAAAAGAATAAATTGGCTACAACACTGCCTAGTCGGAACCAGTAATGTTATATAAGTATTTTTACCTAATTCATTATTATCTGCGTTTGTGTAAGCCCAATACCCAATTTCAACCATCAAATGGAGCCAGTCATCTCGTGACCATGAATGTTTAGGTTGCTGGTCTTTAAATTTATATCTTGGTATTACTAAACTACCCATAGGCAAATATTAACTCTATGTATGAATTAATAATAAATTTAACACATTCATTTTATTTACTAAATAAAATGTTCTACACAATAGTGAGTCTGAGTCCCCATTGTTGCGTACTTTTTAAATTAACATTACTATAAATATATGACTAAGCTAGAAAAAGAAATACAAAAATATTATCGAAATTTCAAAAAAGACTTTAATAAAAAAAATTTCCCAACTGTCTATTCACTCATAGATAATTTCAATTCTGAAGTTAGTAACACTCATCATCCATTAGGAAGTTTTGCTATTCTTTATACACCAGTGCGTTATAAACCAAAATTAATGATGATTGGAAACAACCCATCATGGTTCGATAAAGATGATCCAGCTGAGGGTTTTAAGATAGTTAAAAATTTAATGAAATCTCCTCCGAAGATAAATTCATATATAACTCATAATCATGTATACGGGCAGCGGATGCAGTTAATTTTCAATAGGGTGGGTAGAATTGATTTACTGGAAAAGTGCGTAGGTATGAATAGATGGTGGTTACAGACAGGCCCAGAAAATGCTTCCTGGAATCAAGCATGTCGTCAAAAATCTTTCGTTAATGGACCTTATGGGATAAAACAGAATCTCTATGAATACTGTGAAGAAAGAACGAAGGAAATTATCAACCTAATAAAACCTAAAGTTGTTATATTGGTTGGCAAAAAAGCACAAAAGCTAGGATACAAAAAAATTAATTCTTGTTCTGCGATAGAGAATGTTGACTATCCACTTGGGAGGGGCGTGACCCTTTTAGAGCAACAATTAAGAGAAATAGCAAAAACACTTTAATTTATTATTATGCCCGAGGATCGAAAAAAGATTAAAACTATTTAATTAATAATTTTTGTAAATCATAATTTATGTTCATAATATGATCTATTTACCACCTGAAATTTATTTAACTTTTACTATTAAGCCATTCTTTATTGTAACCTCAGCAAAAAACTCATGCCCAAAATCTTCAACATGAGGACGTCTTGCCCCACAGAAAGACCCATCTGCAACTTCATCCTCAACATTATTAATAAATAGTTCTAATTGTGAGGATAATTCGACCATATGAATAACATATCATATGTTTAATTTATGATTTAATTAAACTATTATTTCTTTGAATCATGGTCAATATAAGTTTATATTTTAATTATGACTAGATCTGAAGAATACAATGAACTAAAAAAAAATTTATATCCAAGATCACCTCTTACAATTGAGGATTTCATTAGTAAGAAACATGATTATCTAAAAATATACTTTTTATTAGAGGATTCTAGAAGAGATTTAAAGGAATATAAATCTAAGGTAATATTATCAATCATATTGATGAAGGCAGCATTAGAGGAGTTATCGCCAAACTCTCATGATTTTATAAAATTGAATGTTGAGATAGCTAAAGCTAATGGAATGAAGTTATTAATCAATGAACATTTAGAGGAAAATTATAATCACTCTCGATCTAATTCCGAAAATTTTCAACAATGGTATGAAGAAAACTATCCGGATGACAATGAAAATACTTACGAGATATAACCTTTTTTGTTACTTATAATGCAATGAATAAAGAGGTTAATAAGTTAAGAAAATTACAAACACAAACTAATTCCATATATGGGAAAACGCTATATATAAAAGAAAATCTAAATAATAAAGTAGAGTTTTTTCATTAAGTCAGCTATCGATTTAGTTATCTTATTTAACCTTACAAACTCCTGTGAAGTTAGGGGTAGGCCTGCTAGTTTCCTTCACATCTGATACAGTCTTCATAAATAGTTGTTTCAGTCAATTTATCATCGACTACGTTTATAACTATTGATGTTCCATATGCTCTTGGAATAACTAATTCATAAGTTGGGTCTTTGAAAGACACTCTAGCAGGTCTAATGTACCAGTGATCTGAAGCAAGATAACTGATTGCACCTTCAGTATCTTCATTGCCATAAACTGTTAGATGGCACCCACGGCTGCCACAATAGTCGTGCATTTGTGTACAACTGTCGTATGTTGCATATACTATTTTCTCGGGTTTAAGGCTTCCACCAAGATCTATCAGGATTTCAGGGCTCTCATCAACACATTGCTCTTCTGAAGCATCGTTATCACTCCAAGTAGGTGATGTGATAAGGATAGAGATAATAAGACTAGAACAAATAGTTTTCTCAAACATCAAACAACTTTACACAAGCTAACAAAGTTTGTGAAGGTGAGTGTTGGTTTTTGCACCAGTTTATCTTCCCTAAAAAACTCAACTGTTGTATAATAATTCTTGTATCAAGAGCAGAGTTAATTCTCTCTCCAACCTGCTAACTTCTAGCAAGGTGGAATAAATGATACGGCTATTCATGCAACTAAAAGGAGATCAAAAATGAAGAAAAAATCAAAGAAAGTCTGGATAGAATCAGATGAGAATATGCTTGATGGTGTGGATATTAAAAAAGTCCTTCCACGTTTGGATGAAGTTCTTGAGAAGAAGAAAAGAGAAGCTAAAGATATTGATCCACCTGATTATTTAGAGCAGAGAATCATGGATAGACTTCCACATCTTTCGCTTGAAGAAGTAAGGAAGTGGTTAGCATTATATTAAATTGACTTTGGAGAACAAAATGAACGAAAAATACACAACAGAAGTGGTTAAAATCAATGAGTTTGAGAACGCTCGCTTTGATGAGCAAGGTCATCTTCACATGGATGGTGCTGATTACCTTGATGGCTTTCCAGATTATGAATGGTTCTTTGCGACACACAAAGATAACTTCCCAGTACTCTATAAAGAGTTATCAGGTGATACTGAGTTTCATAAAGATATAGCTATAGTATTTATGAAGCATATGGAAGAGAAAGGGACTACGATTAGTAACCTAATGGATATAAGCAAAGCCAATGGGTTGGAGTATCAGTTTAGTAACTGGATGTAATTTCAGTCTAACCTGAATTTTCTGGCACTTTAAGATAAAAACTGGGCTTGAAACAGCACGAACTTTAGGACAACGGATTTTAAGTCCGTGAAGTTATTTTTGATTTACAAAGGATTTGGTAGCGGGGGTAGGATTTGAACCTACGACCTTCGGGTTATGAGCCCGACGAGCTGCCAGACTGCTCCACCCCGCAACAACGAAGCAGAATCATACAAACACTGGTGAGTTATTTCAACCTCTAATTATACTTAGAGAGCATTTAATTTATAACACTCAAGCAATATTGCATTAGTGCAGCCGGAAAGATTCCAAGACCTAAGATCAAAAGTCCATTAAGACTGGTCACCAAACCAATGTCTTTACCCATATTGATAGCTTTGGTATTGACTGCTTTTTCAAAATACATATACCAAATAACCCGTAAATAATAATAAGCACCAATCACTGATGAGAGCACCATAATGATAGCAAACCAGGTAAAGCCCGCCTCAACCACTGTATTAATAATGGTGAGTTTCGCAAAGAAGCCAACCCAAGGTGGAATACCGGCCATCCCCAGCATAATAAAGAGCATCAGCATGGCTAACCAAGGATTACGCTGCCCTAGCCCTTTAAAATCATCTAAGGACTCTGCTTCCTTTTGATCACTTAAAATGATGACCAAACCAAAGGCGCCCGCCGCCATTAGCACATAGGTTAAAGAATAAAAGAGCGCAGCCGAATAGCCGATTTGAGAGCCTGTGAATATACCAGCAAATATAAAGCCAACATGCCCGATCGCTGAGTATCCCAACATGCGTTTAATATTAGTTTGGGCGATAGCCACAACATTACCCAAGACCATCGACAGGAGTGAGATGATCATGATAATTGCTTGCCAGGAGGCATGTAGATCACCCAAGCCATCGA
>CABXJW010000029.1 GCA_902512585.1 uncultured Woeseiaceae bacterium
GTCCGTTCAACATGGGATAATTATACAAACATCGGCATGCTCACTCTAAAAGCAATCTCAAGAAGTCTTGAGCTACCAACTAATTTTTTATCCGACAGATGTAATACACAAGACCTGAGTACGATGCGTTTACTTCACTACCCAGCCATGCTCAAAAAATTAATGACTAAAGAAGATGTTGGAATATCGGCTCACACTGACTTTGAGTGCATCACGCTGATCTCTCAGACTGCACCTGGATTGGAACTTTTAAGTAGAAACAATACATGGTACGAAGCTTCTTCTGATAATAAAAAAATTGTAGTTATAATTGGAAAAATGCTTGAAATTTGGACAAATGGTTATCTAAAAGCAACCAAACATCGAGTCAATAATCGTGAATGGCAACGATACAGTACTGTACTTTTCTTTGGTGTAAATGATCAAATCATAATTAAACCACTTGATCAATTCATTAAAAACAACGGGTTAAGTCACTATGATGCTATTACGCAACGAGAGCACATTGAGAATGAGATTTCAAAAGCTGAAAAGAATCGCGATAGTGATTCCAATATTAAGGTAACTTAAATTATTGAGGCTAGTGTTTTTCTAGCAATGTTACCACCACAAACCACCACAACTACTTTTTTACCCACATATTTCTCTTTATTAGCTAGGAATCCTGCTAGTGCTACTCCAGCTGCACCCTCAATTAACATTCGATGTGTATCCAAAAATGTTTGTATATTCTCAATAATCTCTTGCTCAGATATCAATGCATAGTAATCGACTAGATGCTTACAAAGATCAAAAGTAATCGCATCCTTTTCAATTCCACCAGCTGTTCCGTCAGATAAAGTTGGACCACTTTTAACTTCAACAATCCTTCCAGACTCAATAGAATGAGCCATCACAGCAGATGCCTCTGGCTGACAACCAATAATTTCTATATTTGATAATTTAGATTTCATGTAACCAGCGATACCAGAGATTAGGCCTCCTCCTCCAACAGCAACAAAGACCGCATCACAATCTTGTAAGTGATTGACAATTTCTTTTCCGCAAGTACCCTGTCCAGCAATGATCTCCTCATCATTATAGGGAGACAAGAAAGTTAGATTATTATCGAGAGCATATTGGCGCGCATAGTTTTCAGTATCCACTCCATCTCTACCGAAAAAACGGACCTCACAGCCCGCTCTTTTAATAGCCTCAACCTTGATAGTTGATGTCTTTTCTGGCAGAAAAACAAGCCCATTTATTCCTAATTCCCTCATCGCATGTGCTGATGCGGCCCCATGATTACCACTTGAAGCAGTGACACAACCGACACTCCTTTGATGATCATCTAAACATAAAGTTTTATTAAATGCACCACGGGCTTTAAATGATCCTGTTACTTGGAAATTTTCCAGCTTCAGCCAAACCTCGGCACCACTAATTTGACTGTAATACGGCGAGTACTCAAGTGGCGTTACCCTTATATAATCATGGATACGAACAGCAGCATCCTCAATTTTTTTGGGTAAATTAGTTATAAAATTGGCTATAAATTTTCTCCATTCATCAGGCTTTCAGATTAGATGCATTCTGATAATATTTGCATATCATTATCGAAAGAACTCGCTTCTAATGGTCCAAATGAAAAACGTATAAAGCTATCTAGTGGGCTAGTGGCATCAGATTCTCTCTGCATATCACATAAATAGCCTGGTAATATTCCTGCATCATGCTTAAATAATCTTTCATTAAACTCATCCGCAGTAAGTCCATTAGGCAATAAACCCCAATGATAAAAACCACCGTGACCAGTAAACAGTTTAAAGCCCAGAGATTTAAGACCATCTTCATATTTATCACGCTGTGATTTATAAAAATTACAAACAGCTTTACGCGCATGAGTAACTCGTTCTTTTTCAAGTAACTTAGTTACATATAATTGCGATGGCCTAGAAATTCCCCCCATTCCAATCGATGAATAATTTCTAAAAAGCTCAATATGCCTCTCTGCAGCAATCACCCACCCAACTCTCATGCCTGGGACTTGAAGTCCTTTAGTGGCGGCACCGACAATAAAAATATCTGTCGAGTCAATATTATCTATGTATTTAAGGGCGCTCATTGGTTCAGGGTCATTATAAAACTCATACGCCTCATCAAATATTGCCCCACGACCTTGTTGACTATAACTTTTCACAAGGTTTTTTAATCGTTCAGCAGACAACGCAACACCAGTTGGATTACAAGGGTTGCTTTTGAGTAAGAGCACTCTTTTAGCTCCTTCTACCGGGTTAATATCGTAATCTTGATCATTGGGTCTGAAATTATTTTCTATATTACTAGGAATAATATGCACCTTCTTTTTCAATAAACGCATCATATCCCAATAAGGAGTATATTCAGTTTCTTCTAATGCAATACAAACATCGTCCTCTAAAAAAGCTAAGTTTGCTAATAATCCGGGCCTACCTCCAGCAAAGACACCAACATGCTCTGGGGTTATGCCCGCTTGATAGTGAGTATTATAATAATCCGCGATTGCTTGTCTGAGCTCTATCTCACCGGTAGCTTTGGGGTACTTAAGATCCAAGCTATCTAGACTGATAGATTCTGGTAAAACAGGTCCATCAGGCAATTGTGATGTCAAAGGATAACCTTGAGCCCATGGATGAGTTTTTCCATCACCCATATATTTAGAAGTTGCTGCCGCAAACTTAAACAGCGTCTCATACACTCCCATTGGGGGAAAATTAACTAACATATTTGCAGTCCTATTCTTAAAAATTCATCATAATCTAAGTTTGAAAATAGAAGATACCGTTCATTAAACAATATTTCTAGGTTTTTCAATAATCTTTAAACTAAAAAATTTAAGATACTGTTACATATCTATACATTTCTTTACGTTAAATATACTGCTTCAATCTTCTCATATTGTTAAACTCATGTTCTTTTTAACTGATTGAATATCATTATACATGTCAAGTGACATGTTATATTATAAAACTTAATAAATTTAGTTCAAATGTAAAATACAAGTATGATTAATATACAAAAATACAATTCGTGGTATTTACCTATAGCTATTACTGTTGCGATAATAGTATGGCTGCTCAGTGGAATTAATCAAAAAAATTCTCCCTCATACCAACCAATTAACAACGCTGATCTTTCCAGTGTTATAAGTGTTAGAGTGCGAGATCAAATTGCAAAGAAAGTTATCCGAAATCTCAAGCTTAACGGAAGAACAGCCCCATCTAGAGTCGTTAATATTAAGGCCGAAACAGACGGAAGAGTCATTAAGATAGGGGCTAACCGTGGTGAAAGAATTTCTCAGGGAAGCTTAATAGTTCAATTAAGCGAAAGAGACCGATTTGCAAATCTTGCCAAATCGACAGCTACCGTTAACCAGAGAAAAGCAGAATATGATAGTCAAAAAAAATTAAACGATGAAAATTTCATTTCTGAAGTCAAATTACGAGAATCAATTGCAAATCTTGAACGTGCAAGACATGAGCTATCCCTTGCAAATCTTGATATCGAATTCATGAATATCAAATCACCATTTGAAGGCTCACTTCAAGAGAGGAAAGTTGAAATTGGTGATTATGTTAAGGCTGGCGATAAGATTGCCACCATAATTGATGACAACGAATTGATAGTCAAAGCAGAAATTTCTGAACATGATGTAAAATATGTCAAAATTGGAGATTTCGGTCTGGCTGAGTTAGCAACAGGACAAAAAGTTCAAGGAATAATCCGCTACATTGCACCTGCAGCTAATGAATCGACAAGAACATTCGATATAGAGCTATTACTTAACAATAAAGATGGATTATTAAGAGCAGGAGTCTCATCAGAATTAACAATACCAGCTGAGGAAGTTGCCGCTCATCTGGTGTCTCCAGCTTTATTAAGCCTGAATGATGAGGGTATCATTGGTATTAAAATCCTCACCGATGAAAATACAGTTAAATTCATATCAGCTGATATCGTTTTGAGCTCAGACGATGGTGTTTATTTGGCTGGCTTACCTTATATTTCAACTGTAATTACAGTGGGGCAAGGTTATGTTAGATCTGGAATGCAAGTCAACCCTGTAACAGAAACTGATACCAACATAATCCTATCAGCACAGAGTAAAACACAAGGAAAATAAATGCAGATCATCAATTCTGCATTATCGCGGTCAAGAACTTCTATTCTCTTCTTAATTGTCATATTGGTCACTGGTATGGTGACATATATCAATATGCCCAAGGAAGCTGAGCCAGATATTGAAATCCCAAATATCTACATCAGTATCACGCATGAAGGGATTTCACCAGAAGATGCAGAACGCCTACTAATCAGACCTATAGAGCAAGAAATTCGCTCTATTTCTGGCATTAAACAAATTGATGCTGACGCTTATGAGGGTGGCGCTAACGTTCAATTAGAATTTTATGCTGGTATCGACACCAATGCCGCACTTCAAGAGACCAGAGCAAAGGTAGATTTAGCGAGAGCAAAACTTCCTAAAGAAACTGAAGAACCTTCTGTCAATGAAGTAAAATTCTCACGTTTTGATCCAATGTTAGTTCTTAATATCGCTGGAAATGTACCAGAAAGAACACTGTCTTATCTTGCAAAAAATTTAAAAGAAAAAATTGAGACAAATAAAGGTGTTCTAGAAGCAGTATTAGTAGGTGACCGTGAAGAGGTAATGGAAATAATTATAGATCCTCTTGCCATGGAGAGTTACCAATTAAATCCGTTCGAAATCTTAAATCTAGTCAGCGCAAATAATAAACTTGTCTCTGCTGGTGCCATGCAGAACACCAAAGGTAAATTCCCAGTAAAAGTTTCAGGTGTCTTTGAGACTGCTCAAGATGTTCTTGAAATGCCAATCAAGGTGGATAAAGATCGAATTGTTCATTTTGGTGATGTGGCATCAGTTCAAAGAACTTACAAAGATGCACAAACACTGGCTAGACTGGATGGAAAACCAGCACTTGCGATTGAAGTCATTCAGCGTTCGGGGGCAAACATTATTTCCACTGTAGATGAGATCAAAGAACTTATTGAAACAGAACAAGATTATTGGCCTAAAAATATATCAATTGTTGTCTCTAAAGATAAATCGAAAGAAGTGCGGACCATGCTTAGCGACCTGCAAAATAGCGTCATCACAGCCGTAATTCTAGTGTTTATCATCATTATAGGTATTCTTGGTTTTCGTTCAGCACTTCTGGTTGGGATCGCTATTCCTGGTAGTTTCTTATTGGGTATACTAATGATATCAATAGCAGGTATTTCAATAAATATGATGGTTCTTTTTGCTCTGATAATGGCAGTGGGAATGCTTGTGGATGGAGCTATAGTGGTAACAGAGTTAGCAGATAGAAGAATGAGTGAAGGTGATAGCAGGAAAAAGGCATATAGTGCTGCGGCAAGAAGAATGTCATGGCCAATAATTGCATCAACTTGTACGACATTAACTGCCTTTATACCACTTGCTTTTTGGCCGGACATGATTGGTGAATTCATGAAATTTCTACCAATTACGCTAATTGCTGTTTTGTCATCCTCCTTGGTTATGGCATTACTATTCATTCCAACACTAGGATCTCTATTTGGTAAAGCAGGATCTATAGACAAAACAGTGATAAATAATCTTACAGCTGCAGAAAAGGGAGATGTCAATCAAGTCACGGGTCTTACTGGGAGATACATCCAATTTCTCAGAAAAGTTTTGATTCATCCAGGAAAAAATATCTCAGTAGTAACAATGTTACTTGTCAGTATTTATCTTGCTTTTTTCTTTTTTGGGCGCGGTATTGAATTATTTCCAGAAATTGAACAAGAATTTGCAAATATAGAAGTTTATGCAAGAGGTGATCTTTCGATAGCAGAAAAAGATACACTTGTTCAGCAAATTGAAAGTTTCGTTCTAAATTCAACAGAAACAGAAAGTATTTATGTCAAGGTGGGAACCTCCAATTCAAGTGGTGGTAGACCAGGAGAGAGCGGTGTATCACAAGATTTGATTGGTACAATTTCTCTAAATCTAAAAGAATGGAATGAAAGAAGAACCAGTGACGAAATTTTACGTGAAATACAGCAATCATTATCGGGTATGGTGGGTATAAGAATTGCAACTAGGAAACCAGAGAATGGTCCGCCATCAGGAAAACCAATATCAATAGAAATTTCATCCAGAAGCCCATCTCTACTCGATGACTCTGTAGAAAAAATTAGTAATGCTTTAGCAAATATTGATGGTGTCATTAACTTACAAGATGATCGTCCTTTGCCTGGTATAGAGTGGCAAATTAAAGTAGATCGTGCTGAAGCAGCTCGTTTTGGTGCAGATATAACGGTAATTGGAACGATGATTCAATTAGTAACAAACGGGATCAAACTTGGTGAGTATCGACCTGATGATGCAGATGATGAGCTTGATATACGAGTAAGATATCCGATTGAAAAAAGAAACTTAGATGAAATTGATAAATTACGTATTCCTTCAAATGACGGCTTAATTCCTCTCTCGAACTTTATTGAAAGAACAGCTAATCAAAAAGTTAGTACTATCCATCGAACCGATCTAAGAAGAACAATGAAGGTTGAAGCTGATGTAGCTTCTGGTTATCTAGATTCTGATATCGTGAACATAATGACTAAAGTCTTACCGAGTCTAAATATAGACTCTCAAGTAAATATAAAATTTAGAGGTGGCAGTGAAGACCAAGCAGAAGCGATGGATTTTTTATCAAAAGCGTTATTAATATCACTTGCGATTATGTTTATTATATTAGTTACTCAGTTTAACAGTCTCTTCCAAGCATTCTTAATTTTGACAGCAGTAGTTTTTTCTACAGGTGGCGTACTACTTAGTAATCTGCTAATTAATGAACCTTTCAGTATTATTATGGGTGGAGTTGGAGTAATTACTCTTGCTGGGATTGTGGTGAATAATAATATCGTCCTGATTGATACATATAATGTTCTTAGAGCAAGAGGAGAGGAATCTTTTGAGGCAATTATTAGAACATGTGCCGTGCGCTTAAGACCAGTAATTTTAACAACCATTACAACAATTATGGGCCTATTACCGATGGCTTTAAGTATGAATATTAATTTTATTTCTCGAGAAGTGTCATTTGGTGCACCGAGTACCCAGTGGTGGGTTCAATTATCTTCATCCGTAGCTGTTGGACTTGCATTTGCAACGATATTAACACTGCTGTTGACGCCAAGTTTACTTATGCTTCAAGCAAATATAATAAATTATTTTTCCGCACGTGGTTTAAAATCACAGCAATAAATAGACGCCAATCATAATAAGCAGTGTGCTTATATTATCTGGATAAAAGTTCCTCTGGACAATCTAAATAGTTCTGTAGGATGATTATCATTTAGAATTCCCAAAAAAGATTCTCAATTGAAAAAACACACTTTTACTGATGATTCATTTGGTTTGGCATTAAGCTTTTTAATGTTTGGTGAATTTTGTGGTTTGACACTCGACTTGCTGGCAAAATTCCTACTAGAAACGTATCCATTATCACAATTTATCTTTATAAGAAGTGTATTCGCATTGCTTATATTTTCTTGTTTGGCGCCATGGTATGGTGGATTTGAAAGTATAAAAAGCGAACGATGGCAATGGCATCTTCTCAGAGCAGGTCTATCTATTATTGCAATGTATGGCTTTTTTTATGGAATCACAAAAATGCCCTTAGTGAATACTCTGACCTTAGCATTTGTTTCGCCACTCATTGTAACTGCACTTTCATCAACCCTGCTTAATGAAAAAGTTGGTTGGCGACGATGGATCGCAGTAATTATGGGCTTTATTGGTGTGCTAATTATCCTAAGGCCGGGTAATGGAACATTTTCCTTGGCCTCATTATCAGTTCTAGCTAGTGCATTTGCTTATGCCTTGCTAGCCATAACCGCGAGGAAGCTAGCAACCACTGAATCGACTATTGCCATGTCTGTTTATGTATTAGTTGGCCCTCTTCTAGCATCATTATTCTTTTTGCCTGAAAACTACACCCCTCCGACTAGTTCTGCCTGGATTATATTTTTTCTTGCTGGTATTGCTTCAGTGGGAGTCTGGTTAGGTTATATAAGTGCTTATAAAAAATCATCACCAGTTGTTCTTGCCCCATTTGAGTACATTGCATTGATCGGTGCAGCGATAGCTGGATACTTAATTTGGGATGAAATTCCAGATCAATATGTAATTCTGGGGGCACTCATCATTATTTGTAGTGGAGTATTTGTGGCTTATCGCGAAATGGATAAAACAACATCAACACGCTATCTTCGTGGTTTCCGGACTGCAGGGATCAATCTTTTAAGAAAAAAATTCTCAAAAAATAACTATCCTAGGTAACCTCTTACTTGCTAATTTGCCGCAATAATAATTGCATCAATTCTTGCTGCAATTTTTTCAACAACCTCAGCGGACAGGTTAATTTGGTTTTCAACTTGATCGAACTCTCGTTGCTCTATGGCCTCTCTAACAGCAGGGATCGTTTTTACGCCATATCCAGTATAATAGCCCGGTGCATAAATATAATGTTTATACCACTCACGGCCCGGTAGTCCTTCATTCCGAGTCATTAACCTTTCAATAGTATATAAAAGATTATTAACTTCCTGATTAACTTCTTGGTTAACCTTTGTAAGAGCCTTGAAATCATTTGCTGAATTGACTAGCTTAGTCACAGCGTTTCTCAATGGGGAAAAATTAAAATATGGGACATTATTTTTTATCTTTGGAGGCATGACATTTTTATTTGGATCAAGCGCAGCCTTATAAGTTCCATCATTAATTCTAGCATTTTGAATAATTGTATTTTCTCGCATAGAATTAGCAAGATCTTCTAATTGATCAACATACAACTGGATATTATCTGCAAAACCACCAAATTCAAAAGGTAGTCTTTCTGCATTAGCTAATCTTAGTGTTGCTCTTCCTGCAACCTGAGCTAATGAAACACCATAAATTAAACCTGGATCACGCCATTTTGTGAAGTGTTCATATGTGTCATACAAAGTATGATAACTGCCGCCACTTCCTTCTCCACCAAAAGCGATATTAGCTGATGCAATTCCGAGATGTTGCAAAAATGGAGTATAATCAGAACCTGAACCTAATGGATTAATACGAATATCGTTACGGTTCTCAGCATCATCTTGCTGTTGCTCTGAATCGCTATTTATCCTTAAAAAAGCCTGCTTCCTCTGTTTAAGACTAATACCTAATATTGGATCATTGACTTGTTCGATGATTTGATTAAAAAATCGCTCCAAAATATGACTTCCACCAATATTTACGAAACCCCTAGAATTTCCATCAGTATTCAAATAAGCAACTGCGTGCTTTCGTAACTCATTCGCATGATCTTCAACCCATTCAGTTGACCCAATCAGGCCAACTTCTTCTGCATCCCATGCTGCATATATTATTGTTCTTGCAGGTTTGTGCCCCATTTTCGCTAGTTGAGCAATTGCTTTAGCTTCTGATAATAATGCAACCATCCCTGATATTGGATCAGCAGCACCATGATTCCAACCATCATGATGATTCCCCCGAATTATCCATTCATCAGGAAACTTAGAGCCTTTTAACGTTGCGATAACATTATAAGCAACGGTTGTTTCCCAATTGAACTCAACATTCAATTTAACTTTTGCTGGACCCGGTCCAAGATGATATGTAATTGGAAGATCACCTCTCCATTCTGGTGGAACTACTGGGCCCTCCATCGCACTCAGAAGTGGCAGTGCATCACGGTAGGATATGGGTAGAACTGGAATTTTAGTAATTGTAATTGCTTCATTAAAGGATAAACGTTTTGCGCTTTTTGTAGCACCAATTCCTGGCGTCAAAACATCACCTGGATAGGTAGGCATATCCATAACAGAGCCACGCTGAACTCCACTCTCATTTTTAAATGGACCCTTAGGATACACATCACCCACACCAAATCCGTCATCAGCGGGATCAGAATAGATAATTGTGCCTATAGCTCCCTTCTCACCTGCTAGTTTTGGTTTAATACCTCGCCATGATCGTCCATATTTCGCAATCGCAATCTTACCTTCAACATCTATTCCATAACGCTCCAATACTTCATAATCTTGGGGCATCCCATAATTCACAAAAACCAATTCACCTTCTACTTTTCCATCAGTTGAGAAAGCGTTGTATGGTGGCAATAAGTTTTCACGAATGAGGGTACTTGGATCCTCTGGGAGGGAATCCTCATCCAAAGTCGCTTCATAAAGAGAAGGAGCAATCATTCTTAATTCACGAATCCTGGGGGTAGGTATTAGAACATGATATTCTGAAATTTCTACTTCATAACCCCATGATTTCAATAAATTAGAAATATATTCTGCATTCTTTTTCCCAGCCAATGAACCTACATGATGTGGCTCTCTGGATAAATATCTTAACCAATCATCCATTTCCTCTGAATTAACATATTTATCATAGTCAGCCTCGAGTTGCTTCTGGAAATCTGAATTATCAATACTAAAACCAAGCAAATCTTCAGCAAATAATTGATGATTGATGAAAAATAAGGCTAAGAATAGAGTAAATTTATTCATTTTAATGATGCTCCGTATTAAAGTATTTATGAAATTAATGTTTTAAAATCAATTAGGAATTGTTTTACCTTGGCTGAATTTCTTATACCAAGGCGAATTAATAATTTCTGTCCACCAGATAAAGCTTCTAGCTCTGGATGTATAAACTCATACAAAACATGAGGCCTATGCAGAATAATTGGGTCATTTACCTCAGGTGTATTTAATAAATGTTCAATAACATCAATAACTCGATCGTTAAAATATGCTTGTGGATATCCTAAATCTTCATAAGCTTCCTGAAAAAGAGGATAGAACCTTAAATAAATATTTGCTAGCTCATCAATATCAACCATTAATAGATGATCAATTAAGGAAGTATAACGATCATAGCTTCTGGCGCTTAGAGTAAAATTATCAACTCCTGCCTGAGTTTCCACAATAAAAGAATTTTCTTGAGCACTTATCGGTCTCATTCGCTCAGCTATATGTTGTCTTGGTAAATTATCAATTGTTGCTACTATTTTTTCTATTAGAATAGCTTTAGATAACAATCTTACAACGGCTTCATCAAATATTTCTGATAGTCCAAGGTGAAGATATTGATCACTTTCACCAAGAGCCGGAATAGCAATTAAGTCAGGTCTCTCAATTTTATCAAATGCATTCTCAGGGATAGGAAATCTCGGTTCTTGAGGAGGCTCATTAGCTGGGGAATTTAATAGTGTATCAACTGGAATCTTTTTGGATGAGAGGTTGTCAGTTACCTTCATATTAAAATACAAAAAACTCACCAATATTGTGAATAATAGTGCGATTAAGAAACTAATGTTATTACTAATTTTTTTCATTAATTAAACAGATTAGTTGAATCCTGATAATATGATATTGATATAGGTCTGCCTCTAAAACTATAATACTTAAATGTAAGATTTAAAATAGATTTCTAACATCTAAACAATAAATTAAAGATATGAACTCAAAATATAAGTGCAAATAATGATAAATTTTACATTATTAATTAGTCTGATTAGCTTAACTTTTCTCAGTATAATTACACCAGGGCCATCCAATCTTGTAGTCATGTCATCCTCAGCACTATTTGGGTGGCGCAAGACACTTCCTTTCTTTTTTGGAATATCTTCAGGTTCAGCATTAATGGTTACTGCCTCAGTTTATGGGCTAGGTTCAATTATTGAGCAATGGCCTTGGTTATTATCTGGTGTAAAATTATTCGGTGCAATTTGGCTGGCCAATATGTCACTGCAATTTCTTAAAAAGGGGTTCTCAAACAACTCTCAACAAAAAAATACCAATCAACCGAATTCAACTCGTCCATTTTATTTTTACGAAGGAATGCTCATGCAATGGGCAAATCCAAAGGCAATTATAGTTGCATTAACTATTGCTGCAGCTTTCATTGATATCTCCCAAACCCCAT
>CABXJW010000030.1 GCA_902512585.1 uncultured Woeseiaceae bacterium
TTTTTGTTCATCTTAATTAATGCTTATGATATAAAAAGAAGAATAATCTAGCACAAATAAAATAACAATTGACCCTTAAGAAGGGCTTGGACGGTAAATATACAAATGACTGGGGAATTCTATCTTTATTTAAATATCTTTTTAACCTTTATTATTGTAACGCACATCTTCCGTACAAATCGGCCTAAATATTGGGTCTTTGTGATCCTAATATCTGGCACATTAGGTGCCATAATCTATTTTATCTTTGAAATTTTACCTGAATTAATGGGTCGACCAAGCAGTAGAAAAGTCTTTCGAACAGCGCGCAAGACACTCAATCATAAAGCCGATCTTCAACAGCTTGAGCAACATCAGGAATTCACTGGGAGTATCGATGCTACTCGGCATCTTGCTAATACACTCATTGAAAATAATCGTGCGGCTGAAGCTGTGACACATTATAAAAATATTTTGACTGGTATTTATAAGTATGATGCAGACCTGTTACTCGGACTAGCTGATGCTCAATTTGCCACTAAAGCTTACACTGCAGCTCTCAGTACATTAGACTTATTGCGGGAAAAAAATCCACACTACACCTCAGCTAATGGGCATTTAATCTACGCCAGAGCACTGGAGCTTACTGACAAAAAAGACGAAGCCATACATGAATATAAAGCTTTAGTTAAATATTTCACGGGTGCTGAGGCAAATTATCGATATGCTAATTTATTAGCTTCGGAAGACCAAGATAAAGCATTGATTATTTATAGAGATATTCTCAATACAGCTGAGGTTGCTCCATTACATTATCGGCAAGCTCAGAAGAAATGGTTACAAAGAACTCAAAAAGCAGTCAAAAGCATTACTAATAAACTCAGTTAATCAGTTCTGCTGATTCTATATTTTTAATCAAAAAAAAACCCCGCAAATGCGGGGTTTTAATCATCAGATATGTGCTTGAATCAAGCTTATATCCAATTATTTCTTAGGTCATTATTCTTAGAAAGAAATTTGACCACGTACATAGTAGTAAGTACCTTGCCAATCTTGAACTGAATCAGATCGGTAAGTACGTCCACAACAT
The DNA here is from genome assembly GCA_902512585.1 of uncultured Woeseiaceae bacterium. Classification (GTDB taxonomy): domain Bacteria; phylum Pseudomonadota; class Gammaproteobacteria; order Steroidobacterales; family Woeseiaceae; genus SP4260. The sequence goes on from CABXJW010000030.1 coordinate 1,070, forward strand.
GATTCGCCAACTTCATCGATGTCTGGCATTGTATCAAATACGTTGTTAACACCAAGTGTTAAACGATACGCTTCTGATAAATCCCAAGATACGTCAGCATCCCATTGTGTAACACGACCGTACTCTTGGATTGTAGCAAGAGTGCTGTTAGAAGCATTCTTGTATGGTCCATAGAGGTTACCACGAACACTAACTGTTACGTCGTTGTTCATAGTATGACGAGCTGATACGTTCATCCGATATTCTGGATTACCGTTCTCGTTGTCGTACTTACTTTCGTCGTTAATGAAGTATACAGGACTAGCTGTAGTTCCTCGGTTAACACGATCTTTGATCTTAGTTGTGTTCCAGTTACCAGCGGCTGAAAGGATAGTATTACCACCCGACCAGTCCATGTTGTATGTGGCAACTAAATCAATACCGCTTGTCTCAGTTGTCAAGTCGTTAGTAAAGTAACTAACTTGAGCAATATCAGACTGGAATGGAATTCCTTTAGCAGTAAGATCGGCTTGTACAGCAGCAGTAACTTTAAAGTCTGATGACAATACGATTCGATCTTCTAACTCAATGAAGTAGTAGTCAAGAGTTACTACGAGGTTCTCAGTAGGTGTAGCACTCACACCAACTGTAAACTGTGTAGAAGTCTCAGCATCTAATGGCTTCGCACCAAGGTACGCAGTCAATGGATTAGTCGCTGGGAAAATACCCTCTGCTACTGGCTCACCATTTGGATCAATACGAGTAGATACGTTCTTAGTCGAGATTTGACCTGGAGTTGGTGCACGGAAACCCGTACCAGCTGATGCACGTACAGTAACGTTATCGCTAACTGTGTAACGTGCAGCTGCTTTCGCACTAAAGTTATCTCCGAAATCAGAGAAGTCTTCGTAACGACCAGCTACGTTGATCAAGAACTCATCAGTAACATCTACTTCAAAGTCAGCATAAGCTGCAACTGAATCACGTGAGTATTTGCCAGAATAAGCGGCAGGATACCCAGGGAAACCGTTTGAACCCACTGGTAATGCGTTGAAGATAGGATCTTCAGCATCACATTGTGTGCCAGGAGTTGCGGCTAAACCAGGAATGTAACAACCGGCTACTGTGCCAGCTGATCCGGCAGTTGCTCCACCAGCAAGTGCTGCTGTTGCTTCTGCTGCAGTTACATCAAAGTTATGCGGATCTTTACCGGCATATGGTCCGATAGTCCATGAAGGTGTATCACCTTTCACAACTTCGTAACCTTCTTCACGCCACTCCAATCCAAATGCCACGTTCATGTCATTCGCCATACCCACGTCAAACTCTTTCGAGAAATCCATGTTAACAGCAACTTCATCATTGACGAGGTTACCTGGACGGAATTTACTTGGTGAGTTCGCACCCATTGATGGGTTTCTAGTGTTATCTAGAATGTAGCGAATTTCATTCACACCATAACGTGTACTGAAGTCATAGTTCCAACCATTCATGTCACCACGGATACCCGCAGTTAAACCTTCATCAATCACGTTACCGTGGAATCTAGGTGTAAAACCACCTGGATACTGGTCACGAGGATTGTGAATTCGACCTGTAGCGTCACGGCTCAATTTGAACTGTGCGATACCTGGACGACGATGGTAGAAAGAACCGTCAGCATTAGTGTCTGAGTAGTTAAAGAAAGCATACGCTTCAGACGAATCTGAAAGAGTAATACCTGAGTTAACAAATACTCGGATACCATCACGTACTGGTTCACCCCAAGTCATTTCGTTACAGTCGCCTGCACCGATTTCAGCGTTACAAATGTTATCTCTGTAACGATAGTCTGGATCATCAGGAATTCCATCACCACCATTTCTGATAGTAAGTAGAGTACCTTTAGCATTTCCATCAGTACCGTCAGAATAAACGTGTGTTAACGCATCAGGACCAGCACGGAATACTTCAGCAGTTGTTGCATCACCATCGTGATCAAACATTGCGCCAACTCTGTCGGCTGCTTCTGAAGGACGTGCAGTTTCAGGACCTGGAATTGAGAACTCATAACGTCCACCACGGCTTGTGCCGTTAGCGCTATATAATTCTGAACTCACGTTGATGAAGCCATCTTCAGTTAAAGGCATGCCGAAGTTAAGAGCTACTTTGTAGTCTTTTTCTCCGCCTTGTCCATTAAGTGAACCACGACGACCAATTCCTAAACCGCCAGGACCACCAGCTGTATCTGAATAGACACCATACTGTAAACGGAGTTCTCCGCCTTCAGCATTATCTTTCAAATTAAAGTTCATCACACCGGCAATCGCGTCAGATCCATAAAGAGCTGATGCACCATCACGAAGAACCTCAACTGATTTCAACGAAATCGCTGGAATCGTAGCTAAGTCAGGTCCATGCGCACCGAATCCACCTAGGTTTACAAGAGCAGCACGATGACGGCGCTTACCATTGATCAATACCAAAGTTTTATCAGCATCTAGTCCACGCAACTGAGGAGGACGAACCATAGTCGCTCCGTCACCGATGGGCACACGGCCTACGTTAAAAGAAGGCACCAAAGTTTTGATAACGTCAATCAAGTCAGATGAAGATACTGAATCTAAATCTTCCTGATTAAATACGTCAATCGGCACAGCGGTGTCGAGAGCAGTACGTCCAGCACGTCGAGTACCGATCGTTACGATCTCCTCAACTGCTTCATCTGCACCTTGTGCAGAAACACTGGCAGGTAATGAACCAAGTGCTAGTAGTACCGAAGTTATAGCCAGCCAAGCCGGCCCGGTATAGTTTTTCATCGTTTAAGTTCCCCCAACGATTGAGTTGCGAATCAGTTTCCCGATTCATTAAAAGCAATTTTGATTCATCTAAACTACAAATAAATCGCCATAGCTTAAGTCATTACCACCCAAAATAGATGATCGCTGTTGATGCAAATGCACCCATAACAACCACTACCTTGAAGGCAGTTACATAAGATTGAACCAAAGATGCCATTAAAAATAAAGCTTTTTAAAGAAAAAAAGTGGGGTTTTTAACAATTTCTTGTAATTCATTTGTTGTTTTTATACAACAAATATCAATCCCTGTAAAACCTTATAAACTATAAGGCTTCATGATCTACCCTGAAAGCTAGGTGTACCATAGTGGTGAAGGCGCAACACATTTTTTATGTATTTATATACCACGCTGACTTGTTAAATTACATTCAAAGTAAAACAAAGAAATAATAAATTTTTAATCTGATGATTATCTGAATTTTTTGTGTTTTCGTACTTAAAAATCCGCAAATTTATATCTCTCTATCAAGAGCTCTGTTGCCGGAATTTAGCAATCACAGAAATGGCCTCTAAGATAACCATCAAGCTGGTCACTAGCACGACGATATCAATAGTTACTAACAACCAATTGCCAGCCGCCCAGAATTCCATTAATTTCAATACGGCAGCCCAGCAAGATGTAACCAGCACAAAGATCATTGGAACCATAGTGTATCTTGCGGGACGTCCCATTTTGATTAACATGACAGAAATAACCAGCAAGGTCATGGCAGCGAGAATTTGATTAGTCGAACCAAACAACGGCCAAATACTTAGGCCACCAGATCCAGAGGCACCTCCCGCTCCAAACGCTAATAATAGGCAACAAGTCACTGCCAACAGAGTAGCAAAAATACCTTTTTTGAATAACGCGATATCATAAATATCACCCCACTCTTGGATAATATAACGCTGTAGTCGGACACCTGAATCCATTGTGGTACCAGCAAACAAAGCCACCATGGTAGCTAACAAAGTAGTTGAAATACCAACTGGAATACCCCATCCGTTAGTAATCAATTGAGCACCACCTTGAATAAATGTACCAGCTCCAGCTGAGCCATATTTATCATATATTTCATGCCAAATTTCTGGTGTAGCGGCTAATGCTGCTCCACTCACTGCTACAATCGTGATTAACGCGAGAGAGCCTTCTCCTAATGCAGCAAAATAGCCAACAAAACGAGCATCAGTCTCTTTATCCAGTTGTTTTGAACTGGTTCCCGATGAAACGATGCCATGAAAACCAGATACTGCACCACAGGCAATAGTTACAAATAGCAGCGGCACTAATGAGGGTGCGTCTTCAGTCATACTATTATTAAAAGCGGGTGCTGAAATATCGGGTAAGGAGAGCAATACCGCACTGTAAAGCAAAAACAAACCAACAAATAACTGCATACCATTGATGAAATCTCGAGGTTGCAACAAAACCCACACAGGCAACATGGAGGCAATCGCCGCATAGATAAATAAAATTATGATCCAATTCGCGTTTGAAGTTAACCCGAAAAGCCCTGTTGGCAATTCAATTGGCATAACACTCCCAACGTAAATTGAGAAATATAACGCCATAACACCCAATACACTCAGTAACGTTAGATTTACATTGCGATGCAATAATTGACCAATAATCAAGGCAACCACAATAGCCGACCATGCTGGGAAAACCGCATTAGGTGTATTCACGAATGCACCGGCAATGACCACTCCAAATACTGCGTTCACCATTAATAACACCAAAAAAATAACTACCATGAAAAGTGCTCGAGTACGCTTACCAATAACATCCTCAGAAAGTGCCCCAATTGACTTACCTTTATGCCTTGAGCTGGCCCAGAGGGCCCCAAAATCATGAACTCCAGCAAAGAATACTGTGCCAATAGTGACCCACAAAACAGCCGGTACCCAGCCCCAGTAAACTGCAATCGCAGGACCAACAATTGGTGCCGCTCCAGCAACTGACGTAAAATGATGTCCCCATAGGACGTATTTATTTGTTGGCACATAATCAACGCCATCATTGAACTCGTTAGCTGGTGTGACAAAATCTGGGTCCAGCTGATAGATTTTAGTCGCTATGAATTTTGAATACACGAACCAACCAAAAGTCATCCCTGCTAAACCAAGTAAAACTATCATCAATGACTGCATTGTTTTCTCCTTATCTAAGATCCATTTAACGTATTTGTGCGGTTAGTTTTTAATTAATTTGATCTAAAGCTTACCCTGAAGTTAATTTTTAATAAAGAACCAAGGAATTCTTATTTAGCCCTTATTTTGAAAAACTTTGAATCCTTTTTTAAGGGTCAATAAGATCAAACTGATAATTATTACCAAGCCAAACCAACTGAGGTACTCTTCTGCAGTCATCGCTCCCAAAGAAAAATTTGTAACTTGATAAGCGCTCAAAATTTCGTAGCGATCCAACATCCAATGCCAGGCGGTATGTGCCAATAATATAGAGAGGACCAATATGCCTAATTTTTCTGAAATTACTAAGTGGAATAAATAATTTAATATCGGTACAGCAATAATAATCATGAATAGCTGACCAATTTCAACGCCAAGATTAAATCCTAATAAAGAAGTAATAAGGTGCTGTCCAGCAAACTGAAGGGTTTCACTTAGTGCAAAAGAAAAACCAAACCCATGAATCAAGCCAAAGGCAAAAGCAATTGGCCAGCGATCCTGGAAGTTGTTTCGCAAAATATTCTCGAGTGCCATGTACACAATAGATAATGCAATTAGCATCTCAATCAATGGAGGAAACCATAAAACCTTAGGAACCATTCCGAATGCAGCCGCCATTAATGTTATTGAATGCGCACAAGTAAACGCAGTAATAGTTATTATTAAAGGACGTAATTGCCGGCAAGGCAATACCAAGCAAAAAATAAATAACAGATGATCCAGGCCGCCAAGAATATGATCAAATCCTGAAATAACAAACCGCAAAAACGATTCATACCAGGTTGGATCCAGCTCAACCAAACCAGGACTGCCTCTAAACTCATACAGCCTCGAAGTCCCATCAGGAGTAACATAAGTTAATACAGTCGCAGTATTAAGACTTAAACCCCCCAAATTCAAATCAATTGAAAAATTCTGCCCGTTACTTTGAATTGGATATTCAATTAATACATCTAATAATGCTTGCTCGTAATGCAATAAAGAATCTTTCGCCAAATCAGGTAATGAAAAACTATGTAATGCAGTTTGATAGTTGCCAAAAGAACGATCGGACGGCAAAGATATTCTTGTGTCTGCAATTCTCCAGTCCTCAATCTTTCTTTGCCCTTCGTACACATCAATAAAATTGGCCAGCCAAATCTCAGCAGCATCTAGTGTCAATTCTGAGATCTGATCCAGTTCTAAATAACCTGGCCCATGAACAGGAAAATTCATATCACGCATCGCTTCTAACGGCACCCTAATAGCCAAATTAGCTACAGCGCCATCGGCCTTTAAATAAGCCTGCACAATAATATCATTAGGAATCTCATGTGCCTTTAGTTGTTCTGGCAAATGAACTATTCCTGCAACAATTAACACCATCATGTGCCAACATATCGGTCGCAGGAAGCCTTTCAGTGAATAACTTTTAATGATTTTCGTTCCTCATAACAAATTATTTAGCTTTCACAATATACAAATATAGTTGCATAGTATAATAAGTGGCAGTAGTGTTTGTATAATTAAAATTCATATCATTAAGAAAATAAAGACAAACTAATCACAGGTCTAAGAAGGTAAATTATGATGAAAAATTACATACATGCTTTTATTATTTTATTCGCAATGCTGTCATTGACTGCTTGTGACCAGCAATCAAACTCAGTTCAGGCACAAGGTAAAGAAGCTCCGAGCTTTGAAGTTGATCCTTTTTGGCCAAAACCCCTGCCTAATCATTGGATACTGGGTTCAACTATTGGGTTGGCTGTAGATTCAAAAGATCATGTATTTATTATTCACAGAAGAAATAGTTTTAACGAGAGGACTGAAATTGGTGCTGCCTCTGATCCCAAGTTAGCTGATTGCTGCATCCCTGCACCAAATGTTTTAGAATTTGATCCAGCTGGAAATCTTGTCAACTCATGGGGAGGTCCTGGAGAGGGCTATGATTGGCCAAATTCCAACCATGGTATTAGCATAGATCACAAAGACAATATATGGATCGGAGGAAATGGGCGTGGCGATTCACATATTTTAAAATTTACTCGCAATGGTCAATTCCTAGCTCAATATGGTACAGCTGGAGCACCAGTTGACAGTCATAGCAAAGAGAATTTTGGCCGTGTTGCTGAGGTGGCTTTCGATGCCGCTGCTAATGAGGCATATGTGGCAGATGGTTACACTAATAAACGAATTGCAGTATTAGATGCAGATACTGGAGCCTTAAAAAGATACTGGGGTGCCTATGGAAATGCTCCAGATGATACCAATCTTGGTCCATTTAAAGTCGGTGAAGAACCTGCTCAACAATTCCGTAATCCAGTGCATTGCGCTGAACCTTCCATGGATGGTTTAGTATATGTGTGTGATCGCGTTAATAATCGTCTGCAAGTATTTAAGAGTGATGGTACATATATTCAAGAATTATTTGTCAAGCCCAACAGTTTAGGAGACGGCTCTGTCTGGGATATCTCCTTCTCTAATGATGCTGAACAACGCTTTATCTATCTTGCCGATGGAACTAATAGAAAGATCTTCATAATAGAACGTGAGAACATGGAAATCTTAACTAACTTCGGTGATGGTGGAAGAAATCCAGGGCAGTTTTTTGCGGTGCATAATATTGCAACTGATTCGAAAGGAAATATCTACACCACAGAAACCTATGAAGGTAAGAGAGTTCAGAAATTTACTTATATGGGAATGAAGCCAGTTACTGTCATGGATCAAGGAACACCATGGCCAGCTGATAAAAGATAATTTCTGCATAAATTTGTAAATATTTGTACATGTCATATAAAAGAAGATAAAAAAATATTAGAATTGCTGAATAAGATTCAAGAGGGGGTCTAATTTAAGTGAAAGTTAACTTAACAAGAAGGCGTTTTATTAAAGCAGTCATTGCCTCTAGTGCGGTTGCGACACAGGCTGGTTGCCAGCTCAACGCTAAGGACTTAAATGCAAAGAGTTCAGTAGAACGGCTTATTGCACTGGATATTAATGGCAAAACACGGCGGGTAGACGTGCTCCCCATGGAAACTCTTGCTAATACATTAAGATATAAATTGGGCCTAACTGGAACTAAAATTGGTTGCAACAGAGGTGAATGTGGTGCCTGTACTGTCTTGATTGATGGAGTTCCTAATTATTCGTGTTCTACTTTATCCCATAGCGTCAGAAAACGGCAGGTACAATCTATCGAAGGAGTCGCTAAGGCCGATGGAACTCTCCATCCTATTCAAGAAGCTTTTATCGAAGAGTTAAGCCCGCAATGTGGCTTTTGTACACCGGGGCAAGTTATGAGCGCTGTCGCTTTGTTAAACGAAAACCCTAAACCGAGCCGTGAAGAAGCAAGGCAAGCACTTTCTGGAAACATCTGTCGATGTGGAGCTTACGATCATTATTTGAATGGAGTAATGCGAGCATCAGGACAAAGTGATGAGTAATTATAAGCACATAGGCAAAGACTTTGTGCCGCCGGATATTTACGGCAAAATAACTGGGAAAGCAAAATATGCGGAAGATTTTCGTGCAGAGGGTATGGTCTTTGCGAGAATGTATACCAGCCCAGTCGCTCATGGGCGAGTTACTAATATTGATACTTCTGCGATCGATAATATGGAAGGTGTGGTAGGTATTCTCACAGCAGATGATGTTCCTTCAGTTGAAGCACCGAATGCGGCCATTCTGACTAATAGCCCAGCTTTTATTGGTGACCCTATTCTCGCTGTGGCTGCAACGGATGAACAAATAGCGGAAGATGCTTTAAATAAAATCAAAGTACAGATAGAAACTCTTCCATTTGCTGTAGATCCTCTAGATAGTTTAGTAGAAGGAGGTCCAGATGCAAGAGAAGAAGGTAATGTCTTTGCGCGATCCAGAGAAGGCTCCGGATTTAAACGTATAAAATGGACAAAGAAGCAGGTTGATGAATTCAGAGCAGGTAAAGAACCTACTGGTGAACATGCATCTGAGTGGGTATATGGTGACCCAGAAAAAGGCTTTAATGAGGCAGCTTTAATTATCGAGCAACCGTTTGTTACTACTGGTTATGCTCATATGAGCATGGAACCAAGAACAGCAATGGCATATTGGGAGAATGGAACCTGCTATGTCTATGGATCTGCTCAAAGTCAAAGTTTTTGGTTGCCTGGATTAGCCAGACTTTTAGGTGTCGAACAAGATAAAGTAGTATTAATTAGTGAGAATACAGGTGGAGGTTTTGGTTCAAAAATTGGAGCCTATCCTGCAGCTGCTCTCCCCGGTTATTTCTCAAAGAAACTGGGTCGTCCAGTTCAGCTCAGAATTACTCGTGAGCAAGAATATTACATTGGTTCAGCCAGAGTCGGTTTTCAAGGCTGGATTAAATTGGGTTTTGCAAAAAATGGAAAAATGACTGCCGGTGATGTTTATATTATCGAAGACATTGGCCCGAACGCCACGGGTGGAGATGGATCATCCGCTGGAGATGCTATTTCATTACTCTATGATCCAGAGTCAATGCGTTTCAGAGGAGTACCTGTTTTAACTAATACAACTCCAAGAGGAGCACAAAGAGGGCCTGGACAAAACCAAATTGCTGCGGTCATGGCACCGTTGATGGATCAAGCTGCTAAATCATTACAAATAGATCGACTCGAGATTAGAAAGATTAATGCTGTAAACAGTGATACAACTGCATATAAAGATCAGCGACCTCTAACCAGCGCCTATATGAAAGAAGCCTTAGAGAAAGGTGCTGACATTTTCGAATGGCAAAAGAAACATTCTAGAAAGAGTGATGATGCTACAAAAGTTCGTGGCGTAGGAATTGGTCAAGGTTATCATTCAGCAGGTACAAAAGGTTTTGATGGTTTACTCAGAATCGCCTCTGATGGAAAGGTACATCTCCATTCAGGAGTGGGAAATTTAGGAACCTATTCATATGCTTCAACCACCAGAGCCGCGGCGGAAGTATTAAAGTGTAATTGGGAAGATTGCATTATTCACAATGGAAGAACAGACAACAATCTTCCATGGAGTTCCTATCAGGCTGGCAGCGTATCAACTTATGCCCAAACTAGAACTAATTATGTGGCCGCGGTGGATGCAGTGCGTAAAATGAAAAATATTGCGGCCAGGATTCATGGTGGCAATGCAGATGATTATGATATTGATGGTCGAAATGTTCACCATAAAACCAATAACAAAAGCTCTACATATGGAGAGATTGCCCAGGCAGCCATTGATCTTGGTGGCGAATTTTCAGGAATTGAATACCCAGATGATATCCATGATATAACTAAACGCTCGGTACAAAATATTGCTGGAACAGGTTTGGTTGGTGTAGCGAAAGATAAGTTACCACAGCAAGGAATTATCCCTGGACTAGCAGCTGCCTTTGTTGAAATTGAGCTAGACTTAGAGACTGGTAAATATGAAATACTTGATTATGTTGGTATTGCTGAATGTGGAACTGTTGTCCACCCTCAAGGGTTAGCCGCACAAATGAAAGGTGGGGCTGTTTGGGGAATGGGTATGGCAGGTCTCGAGCGGCACGTATTTGATTCACAAAATGGCTTGCCAGCAAATATTGGCTACCATCAATGCAAAATTCCCACTTACCTTGATGTCCCTTCGGTAACAAAAACTAGTGCCGTTGACATACCAGACCCGCAAAATCCCTTTGGCGCCAGAGGAATCGGTGAGCCAGCAATGGGATGCGCTGTAGCAGCACTTACATCAGCTATATCAGACGCTCTAGACGGGTATAATTTTGGTCGAACACCAATCAGCAATGATATGATTCTCAACTACGTAACTGGGAACAATCAATCCTTTAAACCTTTACAAACAAATAATTTCTGAGATTAATATGCCTTCATATGACGTAATGCCAGAGGTCCAATTATATCAGCCCAAAGATGCTGATGACGCCCTCAACTTAGCCGATAAATATCGA
>CABXJW010000031.1 GCA_902512585.1 uncultured Woeseiaceae bacterium
TCTGAGAAGTTACCAATATAGTTATTGAGGGTTTTATTTTCAAAAACAAGCATACTTGTTATAACATTATCCAAAAATTCTCTATCGTGACTTACAACTATTAAAGTTCCCTTATAGTCGATAAGTTGTTCCTCAAGCACATCTAAAGTTTCCATATCTAAATCATTAGTTGGTTCATCCAGTATTAGAAGATTTGTGGCTTTCGTGAAGAGTTTGGCAAGAATAATGCGATTTTTCTCTCCACCTGATAGAACTTTTACAGGTGTCATTGATCTTTTTGGTGAAAATAAAAATCCTTTCAAATAGCCCACAATATGCCTATCACGCCCATTTATCTTGATATATGTTTTACCATCACTAACATTATCAGCTACTGACTTTTCTGGATCGAGTTTTTGCCTTAATTGATCAAAATAACCGATATCAATATTAGTACCGAATTTTACTGTACCTGATTGAGGTTGAATTTTTCCTAATAGAAGTTGTAATAGTGTTGTTTTACCAACACCATTATTACCGACAATGCCAATCCTATCGCCCCTTTTTATAGTAAGTGAAAAATTATTTATTAATGATTCATTGGTATATTGATAGTTAATATTTTTTGCTCTTATTACTTTTCGACCTGATTTATCACTTTCCTCAATATTGATACGGGCATCCTTTCTATAAGTTAATCGTTTTTGACGCTCCTCTCTCATTTTTATTAATGCTCTTGCTCGACCTTCATTTCGCGTCCTTCTAGCCTTAATACCTTGTCGAATCCATATTTCCTCTTGCTCAAGTTTTTTATCAAATTTAGCAAATTCGTTTGCTTCATCAATTAGAGATTTTTCTTTTCGAACAATATAGTTATTGTAATCACCAGGCCAGCTTGTAATTTTGCCACGATCAATCTCTAAAATTCTTGTTGCTAGTTTTTTTATAAATGCACGATCATGAGTAATAAAAATAACTGTGCCTTTGTATGAATAAACTATATCTTCTAACCATTTTATAGTTGATATATCTAGATGATTTGTTGGTTCATCAAGCAATAAAACGTCAGGTTTTTGCACTAAAGCTTTTCCTAAAGCGACTCTTCTTAGCCAGCCACCAGACAGTTCGTTCATTTTCTTTGTAGCAGGAAGATCCAATTCAGAAATGACTGAATCTACTCTCTGATCGAGATTCCAACCACTGTGGGTATCGATCTTCTTATGAAGATCTTCTAAGTCAAGCAGGCCTTTCTCACTCAACTTTTTTCCTGCCAAGGTATGATAATTTTTTAATAATAGTTCAATTTCTGATAAACCAGACCTTATTATTTCGCGCACTGACTTTTCTTCTGACTCAGGTAAGGTTTGTTTGAGTTGACTAATAATTAGAGCATTATCATGTATTATTGAGCCTTGATCTGGCTCAATTTGATTCATTAATAATTTGAAGGTTGTTGATTTACCAGCACCATTTTTTCCAATTAAGCACAGCCTTTCACCTGACTCTATACTCAGATTTGCTTCTGATAGGATTTTTTGCTCTCCTATTTCAAAAGAGATTTCTTCAAATCGTATTAATGACATAATTTTATATTTTCATATGATGTTTAGCTTAATCTAAATTATAAACTTTTAATTTAAATGGCGAGTGAGTTATTATTTTATGAAAAATTAGAGAGTATATAAACATGCAAGATGATCGTTTAATCGATATTGAAACAAAATTATCGTATCAAGAGAGTTTGTTGGATCAATTGAATTCTATCATTATAAAACAACAAGCGGAGCTTGATGCCCTAAAACGTTCACTTAAAAATCTGCAAGAGAGAATTTCTTTGTTAAATGAAGCTTCTTCAGAGAATAATAATATAAATGAGCTCCCACCTCATTATTAAAAGGAATGAAAATGTATGCCAAATCAAGTATGAAGTATTTCAAATTATTAATGCTCTTTTTGTTAATAACAATAAATTATGTTTATGCGGAAGAAGAGGGAGTCATTAATGTTAACCTCAGTACTTCACTTGGCAATATAAAGGTAGAGTTATATGCTGATGAAGCTCCAATTACTGTAAATAATTTTCTTAATTATACTGATGGAATGTATTTTGATGATACTTCATTTTATCGGACGGTAAGGTATGGAAATGATAATGGTAATCCCAAGATTGAGGTGATTCAGGGAGGTATTGGTGATGGTCAGAAGGCTTTTCCAATGATTAAGCATGAATCTACAAGAATAACCGGAATAAAACACCTTGATGGAACCTTATCAATGAGTCGTGGGGCGATAAATACTGCTACTTCGGACTTTTTCATATGCATAGGAGATCATGAGGGCTTGGATTATGGCGGACTTCGCAATTCCGATGGACAGGGTTTTGCTGCGTTTGGCCGTGTCATCGAAGGGATGGACATTGTCAGAGCTATTCATCAAGCACCTTCTGACAAGGAAACTGAGAACAGTTATGTTAAAGGCCAAATGATAAATGAGCCAATTAAAATAATCTCAATTACAAGATTTAAACATAATTTATAGATTCGAAAATCTACAATAAAGGCTTAAGGTATTGTCCAGTGTAAGATGATTTATTTTTCGCAACATCTTCGGGTGTGCCACTCGCGATTATATTACCTCCACCTTCACCACCTTCAGGCCCTATATCAATTATCCAATCAGCTGTTTTAATCACGTCAAGATTATGTTCAATCACTACTATTGTATTACCTTTATCTCTTAAGCGATGTAAGACGATTAGCAAAAGATTGATATCCTGGAAGTGAAGTCCAGTTGTCGGCTCATCTAAGATATATAAAGTATTACCGGTATCTCTTTTAGATAGCTCTTTCGCGAGCTTGATTCGTTGCGCCTCTCCACCTGATAGTGTGGTGGCATTCTGACCCAATCTTATATATGACAAACCTACATCCATTAGAGTTTGAAGTTTTTTCGCCAATACAGGGACATTCTGAAAGAACGATGAGGCCTCCTCAACTGTCATTTGAAGTATTTCATTTATATTCTTACTTTTATACGAAATATCTAAGGTCTCACGGTTGTATCGTTTTCCATGGCAAACATCGCATGAAACATAAACGTCTGGCAGGAAATGCATGGCAACTTTTATTACACCGTCACCTTGGCAGCCTTCACATCTACCGCCTTTAACATTGAAGCTAAATCTACCGGGTAGATATCCTCTTGAGCGCGCCTCCTGAGTTCCAGCAAAAAGTTCACGAATAGGAGTGAATAAACCACTATAAGTTGCAGGATTAGAGCGAGGAGTTCTTCCTATAGGGCTTTGACTGATATCGATAACTCGATCAATATGCTCTATTCCGTCAATACCATGATGTGGAGCAGGATTACGATTAGATTTATTTAATTCGTCCGCTACAGTTTTATACAAGGTATCGTTAATTAATGTGGATTTTCCTGATCCTGATACACCAGTTATGCATGTCATTAAACCTATTGGGATAGATGTGGTAACTGATTTTAGATTATTGCCTGATGCACCATTAATTGTGATATTTTTTTTAGATATTGCCTTTGTCCGTTTTTTTGGGACTGGTATTGTTCTACGACCAGATAAATAATCTCCAGTTAAAGAAAGTTTGTTATTTACTATCTCTTTAGCAGTGCCAGCAGCAACAATTTCTCCTCCATGAACTCCCGCACCTGGACCGATATCAATAACATAATCAGCTGCCATAATCGCTTCTTCATCATGTTCCACAACAATTACTGTGTTTCCGATATCTCTTAAGTGAATTAAAGTTTTGAGGAGCCTCTGGTTATCTCTTTGATGAAGCCCAATGGATGGCTCATCTAGAACATAAAGGACACCAACAAGTCCAGAGCCGATTTGGCTTGCTAGACGAATTCTTTGAGCCTCTCCACCTGATAGTGTATCCGCACTTCGGTTGATTGAGAGATAGTCTAAACCAACATCACTCAAAAAATTTAATCTAGAACTAATTTCTTTGGTTATTTTTTCTGCAATTGTTGCTCGCCAGCCATTGATGGTTATTTTTTCAAAATACTCTTTGGCTATCTCAACTGACATTTTACTAATTTGAGGTAATGTAAGATCATTTATAAAGACATTTCTAGCGGATTGATTTAGGCGTGTTCCATCACAATCAGGGCATATTTGACTGTTTAGGAACTTCCCCAGCTCTTCTCTAACTGCATTTGATTCTGTTTCTATATAGCGCCTATCTAAATTTGGAATTATCCCTTCAAAAGTATGCTGCTTTTGAACTTTTATTTTTCTATTTTTGAAGCTTTGGTAGGTAAAATCAATTTTTTCTTTCCCGCTTCCAAAAAGAATAATCTTTCTTATACGCTTATCCAATTCATTGAAGGGTGTTTCGATGTCGAATTTATAATGTTTTGCAATACTTTGAATCATATGAAAATAATAAGTAGTTTTTCGATCCCAACCTCTTATTGCTCCGCCTGCAAGGGATAACTCATCATTTACGATGACTTTTTCAGGATCAAAGAACTGCCTAAGTCCGATGCCATCACATGATTTACAAGCACCATTAGGGTTATTAAAAGAAAATAATCTTGGCTCCAGTTCAGTTAAACTGTAACCGCAGATAGTACATGCATAGCGATCTGAAAAGACAATGTCTTCTTCTTTGAGGTCGAATGGTGCGATATAAGCTATACCCTCCGCTATCTTGAGTGCCATCTCGAATGACTCAGCTAAGCGTTGCTTCATGTCTTTTTTTATTTTGAAGCGATCTATGACGATTTCTATATTATGTTTATGATTTAGTTCTAGGTTAGGTGGATCATCTAATTCATATATTTCGCCATTGATTCTTGCACGAATGAAACCTTGTGCTTGAAATTTCTTCATGAGTTGAAGATGTTCACCTTTTCGGTTTATAACCACTGGAGCAAGCATTAAAAAGGGCGTCCCATCAGGAAAGCTCGATACTTTATCAACCATTTCACTGATAGTTTGAGCTTCAAGCTTAACCTTGTGAGTTGGGCAATGAGGTATTCCTGCTCGCGCAAAAAGAAGTCTTAAGTAATCATATATTTCAGTTACTGTTCCGACTGTAGATCTCGGATTATGAGATGTAGATTTTTGTTCAATAGAAATTGCGGGAGATAATCCATGAATATGATCAACATCTGGTTTTTCCATTACCGAAAGAAACTGTCTGGCATAAGTAGACAAAGATTCAACATAGCGTCGCCTTCCTTCCGCGTAGATAGTATCAAAAGCCAGAGATGATTTCCCTGATCCTGATAAACCGGTAATGACAACTAGTTTATTTCTAGGTATGTCTATGTCTATATTTTTCAGGTTGTGGGTTCTGGCGCCACGGATATCAATTGATTTCATGTATAATTTCACAACATAATTGAGACAACCTGTTAATATACTGCCAGCGCATGTGTCGAGCAAAAAACCTTATTAACTATTTGTAACAAACCAAAGACTTTCAGCAAAAAAATTACTTTTCAATATAACTATTTGTAGTTTAATCATGGCTTTACGAGAATAATAGATACTCCAATGTCCCAAGAAAAAAAATATTCAGATACTAAGATGCTAAAAGATGAGCGCAGGGTGGTTGGTATTGTTGCGCTTATTGCGATGTTCAGAATGTTCGGTTTATTTGCTTTATTGCCAGTTTTATCCATATTTGCCAGAGAATTGCATGGTGCTACACCTTTTCTGGTCGGTGTTTCGGTGGGAGCATATGGATTAACACAGGCATTATTTCAAATTCCAATGGGTCTTCTATCAGATAAAATTGGACGTAAAGCAGTAATTATTTTTGGTCTTTTCGTGTTTATCGTGGGTAGCTTAGTGGCGGCCTATAGCGGGAGTATATATGGTGTTATTATTGGTCGTTTTCTTCAAGGGGCAGGGGCAATTTCAGCAACATTGGCAGCGTTGCTAGCTGACACAACCAGAGAGGAAGTCCGAACAAAATCCATGGCTCTACTGGGTGTAGGAATTGGTGCTTCTTTTCTTCTGGCATTGATTCTTGGCCCAATAATTGCGGCATTATTCGGTGTAAGGTCATTATTTTTTCTGGCAGCTTTTGTAGCCTTGTTAGCAATGATCTTATTATCATTAATTCCAAATTCTCATAAAAAAATAGCTCCACTAGTCAGACTAAATATAAAAGAAGCATTTAAACCGCAATTACTAATGTTAGATCTGCATGTATATATTTTGCATCTGATATTAACAATGATGTTTGTTGTTTTGCCTGTAATTTTGGTAGATCAACTGAATATTTCACTAGTGAATCATTGGAAGATCTATGTTTCATCACTTATAGTTTCTTTGCTATTTTCTGTGCCGATGATTATTAATGATAGAAGAATGGGAAAAAAAATATTCTTGTTTGTTTCGGTAATACTATTATTACTCAGTCAATTAATATTGGTCTCAAGCACCAATTCCATGCTATCTATCACAGCAAGTCTAGTATTTTTCTTCTCAGGCTTTAATTTCTTGGAAGCTTCTCTTCCTGCCAAATTATCTATATTGGCAAAAAATGAGTTAAAAGGTGCGTCCCTTGGAGTTTTTTCTAGTTTTCAATTCTTAGGAGCATTTTCTGGTGGAATTTTGGGTGGCTGGTTGATATTTACCTTAGAGCCACAGAACATCTTTACTTTTACAGCAGTTTTAATTGTTTTATGGTTACTGTCCTTAGTTTTTTATAAAGATTAAATGAATTTAATTAAAGACTTACTGGTAATTTTAGTATTCAAGGCTCTACAATAGAGTAAAATATAATCAGATAAATAAAAAAGTTGAGATACTTCAAACATGAGGAAAAAAAATGGCACGTGGAATAAATAAAGTAATTTTAGTCGGGACTTTGGGTGCTGATCCTGACACTCGATACACTCCCAGTAATGCAGCAGTTACTAACTTGAGTTTAGCGACAAATGAATCTTGGAAAGACAAGCAATCTGGAGAGCAGAAAGAGAAAACAGAGTGGCATAGAATTGTTATGTTTAATCGCCTAGCCGAAATTGCATCAGAATATCTTAGAAAAGGATCTCAAATTTACATTGAAGGAAAAATTCAAACTCGAAAATGGGAAGATAAAGAAGGAAAAGATCGCTGGACTACAGAAATAGTTGCTAATGAAATGCAAATGTTAGGTGGAAGATCCTCAGGTGGAAATTCTGGAGGAGCTTCAGGAAGTGAGTTTGCCTCAAGCGGCTCATCTGCACCTGCACCTGCACCTGCACCTTCATCTGATGCATCAGATGATTTTGATGATGATATACCATTCTAGAAAAATATTTTTTCCTAATATCATCTTAAATTCAAAAGGTCTCAATTATGGGAAAAACAATTGTGACTCCTAGAACTTTCTTATGAAAAATAAACTATTTATTAAAACAATGGGTTGTCAGATGAATGTTTATGATTCAGAGAAAATGGCTGACATCCTTAAACAATCACATGGCTATGAGTTAACTGAAAAAGCAGATGAAGCTGATCTTTTGTTAGTTAATACATGCTCCATTAGAGAAAAAGCAGAAGAAAAGGTATTCTCACAATTGGGTCGTTGGCAGTCCATGAAAAAAGAAAATCCAAACTTATTAATTGGAGTTGGAGGTTGTGTGGCCAGTCAGGAGGGAGCGGGTATAGGTAAACGAGCTCCATTTGTAGACCTTATTTTTGGCCCACAAACTTTACATCGATTACCAGCCATGCTCGAAGATACAAAGAAAAAAAATAAACCTGTCATTGATATATCTTTTCCACAAATAGAAAAATTTGATTGCCTTCCTGAACCAAGAGCTGAGGGGCCAACAGCTTTTGTATCAATTATGGAGGGGTGTAGTAAATATTGCACTTATTGTGTCGTTCCTTATACCCGTGGTGAGGAAATCAGCCGACCATTAGATGATGTAGTGGCTGAGATTTATATTTTGGCACAACAGGGTGTTAAGGAGGTAAATTTATTAGGACAAAATGTTAATTCATATCAGGGGAAAATGCATGATGGTAAAATTTCTGATCTAGCAACTCTGATATATTATGTTGCTGCAGTTGATGGGATTGACCGTATTCGTTTTACTACCTCACATCCTGTCGAATTTAATGATAGCCTTATCCAGGCTTACTCAGACAACCCAGAATTAGCAAATTATTTACATTTACCAGTTCAAAGTGGGGCAGACCGAATCTTAGCCTTAATGAAGCGAGGACATACTGCCATCGAGTATAAGCAAAAAATACGTAAGTTGAGGGAGGCGAGACCCGAAATCTCTATATCTTCAGATTTTATTGTCGGTTTTCCAGGTGAGACTGAGGATGATTTTTTTAAGACTATGGAATTGATTTCTGATGTTGGTTTTGATCAGTCTTTCAGTTTCATCTATAGCGCTCGTCCAGGAACACCAGCATCAAATATCAAAGATGACACAGCACTAGAGATAAAAAAAGAACGCTTACAAACCTTACAAGCGCAGATAAATAAACAAGCTTCAATTATTAGTCACTCAATGGTTGGTTCAACGCAAAAGGTTTTAGTTGAAAGGCGCTCAAAGAAGAACTTGGCTGAGTTATCGGGTAGAACAGAAAACATGCGCTGGGTGAATTTTGTGGCTACAGACGAATGTTTGGGTCAATTTGTAGATGTAGTGATTACTGAAGCGCTTCCAAATTCACTTCGCGGTAGGCTTGTTTAGGTTGGTAATTAATCTTCTCTCGAAGTCAGTTCTTTAATATGAGTTCATCTCAAGAAATTATCATTGATTCTTTAACTAACACAAGACTTGCTAATTTATGTGGTCCATTTGATGAGAACCTCAGATATATTGAGAAAAAGTTAAGTATCGAGATTCTGAGTAATGGGAATAATTTGAGGGTTATCGGTGATGATCAGGCGATTATTGTCGCTAACAGAGTAATAAAATCGCTCTATGAACTGACTATGGACGAAATTATTAGACAAGAGCAGGTTCATTTTGCTTTGAAGGAGTGCGATGTGCTAGAAACAGAAAATGATTCAATTGAACATAAGTCTATTGAAGATATGGATGATAGGTGGCAAATTCAGACAACACGTAAACTCATTCGCCCCAGAAGTGAAAATCAAAATTCCTACTTAGCCGCGATAATGAAAAATGATTTGTCATTTGGCATTGGGCCTGCTGGAACGGGAAAGACATATTTGGCGGTGGCGAGTGCAATAAAAGCTCTGGAAGATGATGAGGTAAGAAGAATTATATTGGTTCGTCCAGCTGTAGAGGCTGGAGAAAGTTTAGGTTTTTTGCCAGGTGATATGTCTCAGAAAGTTGATCCATATTTGCGACCAATGTATGACGCATTATACGATATGCTTGGTTCTGATCAGGTGGCTAAATTAATTGAACAAAATCTTATTGAGGTTGCTCCATTAGCTTTTATGAGGGGGCGCTCGTTAAATGAATCATTTTTGATTCTTGATGAAGCACAAAATACAACTATTGAGCAAATGAAGATGTTTTTAACACGCATCGGCTTTGGATCAAGAGCGGTTGTTACTGGCGATATCACACAAATAGATCTCCCAAAAGGAAGAAAATCGGGCTTAGTTCATTCAACTCAAATTCTTGAAAAAATAGATAAAATTTCTTTTACATTTTTCACAGCCCAAGATGTTGTGAGGCATGATTTGGTTAAATTAATCATTGAAGCATATGAAATGGATGAAGCTGATTAAAATTTTATGATAGGAAAAAATCACACCTTATCAGTAGATATTAACAATCTATGTGATGAAGATATACCAGATCAAAGAAGCTTTGAGAAATGGTTAAATTGCGCGTTAGCGAATGTTAATCACCATTTAGTTTCTGAATATAGTTTATTTGAATTATCTGTGAATATAATAAGCGCAGATGAAATTAAAACAATGAATAATAAATTTCGACAATATAATAAAGTTACAAATGTATTATCGTTTCCATCTAAAATGAGTGATGTAATGGCTTGGCCAGCAGATCAAGTTTATCATCTTGGTGATATAGTTATATGTTCATCGCAGTTGAATACTGAGGCATCTGAACAAGAAAAATCCATTCAATCACATTGGTGTCATATGACTATTCATGGGTTCCTCCATTTGTTTGATTATGATCACATGAATAATAAGGATGCTAGAAAAATGGAAGATCTTGAAATAATTATATGTGAAATGTTAGGATTTTCTGATCCATATAAATGAAATATTTTTTTAATAAAATTGATCAAAATGGAATATAGATTGAAATTTTACTCCTTAAAACTAATACTAAAGCTATAAATGAACGACAAATCCCAACCAAATGATAATGGACTCTTCGGTATGCTCAATCGTCTGAAGAAGGTTTTTTTGGATCAGCCCCTCAAGAGAAGTGAATTAAAGAATTTACTACTTAATTCTAATGGTGCCATAGATCCAGATGAGGAAAAAATGCTTGCAGGCGTTCTTGATGTGGCTGAAACACAAGTTCGTGAAGTTATGGTACCTAGATCACAAATGGTTGTGATAGATAATGAAGATTCATTGGAAGATATACTCAGAATTATTGTAACTTCAGGACATTCTAGATTTCCAGTTATGAGTAAGGATAGGGAATCATGTATTGGGGTTCTTTTGGCGAAGGATTTATTGAGATTCTTTAAAGAAGTCACTGGAGATCCTATTGAAATAAAGCGCTATCTTCGCCCATTATCTGTTATTCCTGAATCAAAAAGATTAAATACTTTATTAAAAGAGTTTCGTGATAGTCATAATCATATGGCTGTTGTGGTTGATGAGTATGGTGGTATCTCTGGACTATTAACTATCGAGGATGTTCTTGAGGAAATTGTTGGTGAGATTGATGACGAACACGACATAAATAATCTTGAGTATATTGAAAAAAATCACGACAAGGATGGAGTTGAAAAATATTTGGTTCTTGCGCTGACAAAAGTAGAAGATTTTAATAAATTTTTTAATTGTGAGCTTGAGCATAGTTCCTATGACACGATAGGTGGATTGGTTGTTCATGAATTTGGAAGGTTACCGAGGAACGGAGAAAAATTAATCTTTTCTGGTTTTAAATTTAAAGTAATAAGAACACATCGAAGACGCATAGAGGTTTTAGAGGTTAAAAAATCTATGACAAAAGAATAAATCAAGATTTATTCTTTCAGAAGTTTTAGATTATGTTAAATAAAATAAATTTAAAAATAAATAAAACTCAATTTTCATTGCATCTTGCCTTTTTGTTTTTTTTGCTATCCACTTTATTTAATTCTCATTTTAAATTTTCGTCGTATTATATCTGACCTTGAAAAAACATCTCAATAATAATTATAACTTTTC
>CABXJW010000032.1 GCA_902512585.1 uncultured Woeseiaceae bacterium
ACCAGCATTCTCAAGAAAGAATGGTCTTTTTTCAGGCAAGAAAATGCTAAAACGATCTAAATTGACGACCTGTTCATCCACTTCAACTTGAGCAAAATCAGTGTTCAATGTTGCATCTAATGTGAGGCTTGGTGTTATAGAATATTTAACGTCAACACCAACATCTTGACTGGTATCACTACTAGTCAATTCGCCACCACTTGTCGTACTGCCTAGAAAATAGGGTGTAACTTGAAGATTTTTTTGTGACGGTGCGATAATACCTTTCACAGTTCCAGCAGCTGATACACGATGAATCTTCCTCTGTCTTGAAAGAGGGGCCCAAAATGAAATCTCATTATTACGACGAATATTTCTTTGAAAATTTACACCCCAAACTTGATCCTTTCCTTTCCCATAACGAAGAGTAGAAAATGGTATCTCCATTTCTGCGGTCCAACCAAAATCGGTTATTTTAGAAATGACATTCCAGCTCCCGTTCCACTCTAAATTGAATGCACCTCCGCCTGAACTAAACTGCCCTGATCCACTACCACCCTCTTTAGTTACTTGTCCATCATATTCAATACCTGCTGGATTCGTTCCGAACACAAAACCATTCTGACGGTCCAATAAACCGTCAATAACAACCTGGAAACTGTCTGTATCATCTAATTTGGAATCACGCCGACTGTCAGCGACGATGATACCAGCTGGATTTTCATCATAAGCTATCAAACCAATATAAATAGCTGTATCAGTATAGCCAAGGTAAACTTCTGTCTTTTGCGAGGCTGCTGTACCCTCATTTGGTTGGATCTGAGTGAAATCTGTGGCTGCTTCAGCACCTTTCCATGCTGGATCATCTGAAATATTTCCATCTAAAATTGGTTTCGTATTAAGTTTAAAAGAGTTAATAACTGGCCTTGGTAATTGCTCTGGCAGAATATTACTCTGCGAAAAGACAGGCGAGCTTATGAATAATATTGTACTTAATATTATCCAAAAAAATATATTACGTCCTTGATAATCCAAAATACTCTCCAGTTATTATTTTTAAGCTTTCACAAGCTTTCAAATGAATACATTTATAAATTTAGGTTGGATTTTAAATGGAGAAAGCTTCATATGCTAGTAGTTAGCATCGATTTAACAAAACTTAACATTTCATTTGGAACAATAACTGTGCTGGAAGTAAATTTATGGCTATTGTGTTTTTAAAATATCATGATAAGCAAATAAACCAGCTGAACCACCAGTATGTATGAAAACGATATTTTTTTGACCTTCAAAATAGTCTTTTTTAATGAGATCAATCATTCCAGCTAATCCTTTACCACTGTATACAGGATCGAAAAGTAGTCCCTCATACCTTGCAAGCATTAAAATTGCCTCATTCATACTTTGTGTTGAGATACCGTATCCTTCTCCAACATAGTCACAATTTGCCACCACATCTTCTCGATTAATTATTCCAGGTAAGCCCATATATTCGCTAGTTTCACAAGCAAGTTGATATACTTTATCTTCTTGAAGCTTCTTTTCAACATTAACACCAATACCGAGAATAGGAATGTTGCTATTCATTGCTTTTGCACCAACCACAAGACCAGCTTGTGTTCCCGCACTTCCTGTTGCATGAACAATAGTATCAATCACTATATTTTCTTGATTTGCTTGAGCTATTATTTCAAGGGCACAGTCAACATAACCTAATGCACCAATTGGATTAGAGCCACCTCCTGGGATGATATATGGAGTCAAACCTTTTCTGATTAATTCATTTGCAACTTCATCCATTTCCTCATTCATGTCTGAACCTTTCTCAACTTCGCGGATATTAGCCCCAAAAAGCTGGTCCAAAAAAACATTTCCTGATTTTAAATAAGCATCAGAGGCATCGGTCACTCTTTTTTCAAATATTAATTCACATTGCATTCCCACTTTCGCTGCAGCAGCTGCTGTTTGACGAGCATGGTTTGATTGAACGGCTCCCTGTGTGATCACAACATTCGCTTTCTTTTTTTGAGCATCTGCGATCAAGAACTCTAATTTTCGAGTTTTATTTCCACCTGTCCCTAAACCTGTACAATCATCCCTCTTGACATAAATCTCTGGCCCGCCTAAATGCTCTGACAACCTTGGCATGTACTCCATCGGGGTTGGAAGATGAGCCAAAGATACCCTGGGAAACCTAGATAACAACATATTTAATCCTTATTATAAAATTCTTGATAATTTGACATTTGTAGCAAATTCAATTGTTCTCATTGCTAAAACTTCCGTTGATGAAATTAAAGGTACTTCGATATCAATTGATTTGATAATCAATGGTATTTCAGTGCAACCAGCAATAATAATTTCTGCACCATTATTGATCAAATGTTCAGCTACCTCAATCATTTGATATTTCATAGGCTCAATCTCTTCGCCATCCTTAATTGCAAATATTGTCTTCATACATTGTTCCTGAAACATCAGACTTGGGCATACTGCAACCTTATCTGATTTGATTAAACCACTTTGATATATCTCTGATGTTAAACATGCTGATGTTGCCATTAATCCAACTTTATTATAATTTGGATAAATTTTCGAAATTTCATCCACTGTTTCCTCTACAATATGTAAAAACGGTACGCTAATTGCTTTGATTATATCTTTAGCAAAAATATGAGCAGTATTACAGGGCATGATAATAAAGTTAGCGCCCGCCACTTCGAGCTTCTTAGCGCTATCAATTAATGAAGAACTGATTGCTTTTTCTTGAGAGATTGATTTTATTTGTCGATTTGGAATATGTGGATTCTGATCTACAATTAAGTGAACATGGTCTTCTTCATTATTTATCGGGTTCAAAGCTATTACTTTTGACATAAAATCCACAGTGGCAAGTGGGCCCATCCCCCCCAGAACACCACCAATTAATTTTTGCTTTTTTTTCATCGTTAAATTACCACTCTCATATGAATAATTTAATAAGAATAATATATTAACATCATTTTCAATGGCTTATGATATTTGTAAAGAACCGCAAAGTTTCTTGTATATCAAGTGTTCGCATATTAGTCTTTATGTTCATTTTTATATTAATAATTAACTGGTAGGTATAGTCATCATGATGAGAAAAGTAATTTCAATCACATTAATGTCGTTCTTCCTAAACGCTTGCGCGAATACCCAAGAGAAAATTCAGGCATTCGGTAATTCAGTTGTTTCTAGTGCATCTAAAATAATACCAAGTAGAGAAAAAAATAACTCTACTCCAAAAAAAGCGCCTTTATCAGCGCCAATTGGTGAACACTCAGCAATGATGATGGACAGTAGTTACGACAAACCTATTGATTATATTCCTGAAGCATTGGGTGTTTATGAATGGCAAATAACTACTGCTGAACCAAAAGCACAAGAATATTTCAAACAAGGTATGCAGTTGAGATGGGCTTATAACGTTAATGAAGCAGCGAGATCCATGGCCGAAGCGAGAAGATTAGATCCTAATTGTGCCATGTGTTACTGGGGAGAAGCATTTGCACTTGGTTCATTTTTGAATGGTCATATGACTACTGAAAAAGGTATGCGAGGCAGAAAAGCTATCCTTAAAGCAGTAGAACTAGCTGATGGCAATACTTCAACAATGGAAAAAGAACTCATAATGGCAACTCTAGTTCGCTATCCTGAAAACTGGACAACAGAAATTGGTGGCGATAAAGAGAAACGTCGTCCTACCTACCAAGCATTTGCAGATAACATGGCAGAAGTATATGAAAATTATTCTGATAATCATGAAATTGCCACTGTGTATGGGCAAGCATTATTTATGCTAGAGGAGAGGCGTGGTTATCGTGATTTAAACTCACCATCTCTAATTCACCTGCATTCTGTACTTACTGGTGTTTTGGATGAGAATATTGCCCATCCAGGAGCATGTCATCTATATATTCATGCAACCGAATCAACGAATGAGCCAGAAAGGGCTTCTGAATGTGCAGATAATTTGAGTGATGCAATTCCAGTGGCTAGTCATATCCAACATATGCCAGCACACACGTATAATAGAACTGGGATGTGGGGAAAAAATGTTCTAACTAGTATAAAAGCATCACAATCAGATATTATGGCAAAATCAAACAAGGGTTTTTCATATGGAGCATCACATAATCTACATATGCTCCTATACGGTGCTTCTTGGGATGGTCAGGGAGCAGTTGCAATTCAAGCAGGAAAGGATTATCGAAAAATAACAGATATGGCGCCTTATGAAACACTCACTCAAATACGATTTGGTCGCTTTGAGGAGGTATTAGAAAATAATAATCCCCCTAAAGATAAATATGCTCTAGCTTTATACAAATTTACAAAAGGATATGCAGCACTTAAAACTGGAGATATAAAAACCGCCAAAACAACTGAGTCAGATCTTTTCGATGCAGCGAAAGGTGATCTTGGATCTCAGTATTTTAGAGGCGATTATAAAGCGACTCTCGTAGAGATTGTGGCATACATACTTCAAGGTGAAATTAAAATGATGGAAGGTGATTTATCAGGTGCTCTAGATTCATTTAATGCCTCTGTTAGAGCCGAAAAAACGCTTGGTTTTAGTGAGCCTGGCCCACTTCCATTTTCAGCGCATCATTGGCTTGGTGCTGCTCTAATTGAGGCTGGGAATTTTTCTGAAGCCGAATCTGTTTATCGTAATGAGCTGAAAAAGCATCCACATAATGGATGGTCACTATATGGTTTGAGAGAAGCATTAGCCGGGCAGAATATAAATGATCCAAAAGTAGATGCAGATTTCGAAGATAGTTGGGCGCGCTCGAATCTCTTTATCACATCTTCCAGATTTTAGATCTTAATCATAAAAAAACCGGTCTTAGACCGGTTTTTTTCTTAACTCAATTTCTAGCTAGAGTATTTAAGGTCTCCATCCGATGTGCTCATATTTAACAAGTTGCGCGGGACCAACCTCAGCGCCGTAAATATTACCTTCATCGTCCACTGCAACACCTTCGGCTGCTGTCGTGCTTCCATCCATACCTGGTTGTCCCGGATCTGGTATAAAAAACACAACCCAAGCATCATCCGTACTTCCTATCCTAATGCCACGTTTCCATCCCCAATTTCCAGACCATGGCACATGTGACTCAGAATCAGCAGAATAGAGGACGTCATTTTTGTCGATAAATAGCCCACTTGGTCGTCCAAATTGAGTCCATGTGGCAATCCATTCACCTTCTTGATCAAAAATTTGGATCCTACTATTACCTCGGTCACCTACATATAATTTTCCTTCAGAATCCATAGCTAATGCATGTGGATCTCTAAATTCACCTTTTTCTGCTCCAGTAACACCCCATTTTTTTATAAACTTTCCGTTTTCGTCATATTTGACGATTCGATTATTACCTGAACTTCCATGACCATCTGCTACAAATATGTCTCCGTTTGGAGCAACCAATACGTCAGATGGCTGATTAAACTCATAATCACCATCTCCAGCAATCCCAGGTTTACCAAGTGTCATCAAAACCTCGCCTTCAGAGCTGAACTTTATGATCTGATGCCCTAATTTACCATTAGGACGTGCGGCGTCTGTTATCCATACATTTTGATCCTTATCCACATGGATTCCATGAGGCCAATCAATCATGCCGGCACCAAAGCTATTGATTAGATTTCCATCACGATCAAATTGCAAAACAGGATCATCCGTTGACCCAACACAACTATTTTTACCACAACGTTCACCTACCCAAATAGTGCCATCCTTACCCGGGTAAACTGCACTTGTCGCACCCCACTCACGATCTCCTTCCATCTTTGCCCAACCTTCAACGGCTCGCCAAGGGTGATCTTGTGCACACACTGCAGACACTAACCCAAATGATATTAAGCATCCATAAATTACTTTTTTAATCAAATTACCCACCATAATTAACACCTCAATTAAATATATTGTTTTAATTAAATCTTTCTAATAGTAACACTAACCTTTTATTTCTCTGGATAAAACCCCTACCATAGCTTGCATCTCGTCTAGTGTACCAATCGTAAAACGGACATAGTTTTCTATTATTTCATTACCATAAGCCCTTACCTTGATATTTTTCGCCCTTAATTTTCGAGCTAATACTCCTCCATTTTGCTTAACATCAACCAACACAAAACTAGAATGACTGGGAATATAGTTTAAATCAAGATTATCAAGCTCCTCATAGAAATAATCTTTTGAAGCATTAGTAAGTCTGTTTACATGGCGCACATATGCTTCATCTTTTAATGCTGCAATAGCCGCATAACAATTTATACTTCCAACACCCAAACTATTTCCGAGTGTGCGCAGTTCCTTCATTATCAGTGGATCTCCAACCGCGTAACCTACTCTCAAACCAGCCATACCATACATTTTTGAAAATGTTCGTGTAACGATTACATTTTTATGTTCTTGCGCAAGCTTAACTGCTGTTTGGTAATTCTCTTCTCTAACAAAATGTATATAAGCCTCATCAATCAATATCATGATATTTTTAGGAACCGCATCCACGAAATGTTTAATTTCATCATAAGATAAAATTGTTCCTGTTGGATTATTGGGGTTAGTAATTACAATCAAAGTTGTCTTATTGGTAATTGCTCCTAACATCGCCTTAAGATCATGTTTAAGATCTGTCGTTGCAGGCACTCTTCTAATTTTCACTTCTGCACCCATTAAGTCACGCAAACTTATAGCAGCTCGACTAACACCTCCATAACCTGGATCTATTTCCATAATTTCCCCAGTGGGATTTGATGAATTCCATTTTATACCATAGTTCATCACAATCTGATTAAGTATAAAACCTGAACCACCCTCAACATAGACCGGATAACCACTTGGAGCAAAATCTTCTCTTCCTGGAACAACATCAACTTTTTCTCTAGTTAAACCAAGATGCTCACCTACAGCCTTTTCTAACTTCGTATAAGCGCCAAAATCATAGCGATTTACGTCCATTACAGCCTCATTTATCGCTCGTAATGCTCGTGGTGATGGGCCAAATGGATTCTCATTATAGCCAATTCCAGCCACTCCAGGAGCTTCACCCCACCCATGTAATTGATCGACATTTAGAGGATTATTATTAGATTTTAGTATTTCTGCTAAGCTCAACTTTGAGGATAAAGATAAAGATCCAATACCTGCAGTGGCTGCAATAAATGAACGACGAGTAACTGGATTTTTTGATTTTATTGCTTCCTTTTTTTGCTTCATCTTATATCCTTTAATTTAAATAAATTAACAAACAGTCTTCTAAAATTATTGAATTGGTACTTGACGAGGAATGAGAAAAATTTCCTTCTGCCTGCCATCAATATAATAGACATCCTTCCCGTCAAACATAGCGTCTTCCTCTAATTTTATTCTAACAGGTTTACCCCAACTCGATATATCAGTCTCAGCATACAATTCAATTGAATACGCAGTATTTGGGAACAAAGTATAATCACCGCCGCCAGGAACTCCACCTTGCTGATCCCACATTCCGATAGTAGGTCCGGCTGCATGCCCGTGGAATCCGATAGGATGAGTGTAAATTGAAGGTTTAATCCCTTCATCTTTAGCTTTAGCTAAAGCATTAGCTAAAATTTCATTACCCGTCCTCCCAGTAACGAATTCATTAGTTAAAATATCTTGCAGTCTATTGCCATTCTTCATGGCGGTATTTAATTCTTCAGGCACCTCTTGTTCGCCAGGCTTTAAAACATATGCATGCTGCTGAGTGTCTGTATTTAATCTAAGATATGTAATTCCAAAATCTACATGCAGTAAATCGCCTGGCAAGATCACATTATCATCATGCCTGGCCAATATTGACGCTTTGGCATCCAGAGCAGGGCTTGATTCTCTCTGTATTGATACCGATGGATGAAACCAAGTAGTTAACTTTAATTCACGGATTCGATCTCGATACCACCATGCCACATCATTGGTTGTGGTAATGCCGGGCTGAATAACCTCACTAGTTAATCCAGCAGCTAAAATTTCATGAGCAATACGACAAATTTGCTGATAAATAATTATTTCTTGTTGCGATCGAGTCTCTAACCAACCAACAGCCAAATTCTCAGCCGAAACAACTCTCTTTTGATATTTTGGCGATAGGGATTGCATAAACAAGTTATATTCGGTTTTAGTTACGCCATCAGCTAAGGCAAATGTATCTGAATAGTTAATTCCAATATTTTTTGGATCTCTCTCTTTAATTAACTGACTAAGACGATCCCATTGATCGCCATGTAATTCTTTGTCCCATGCCTTAATAAAAGTTTCTCCAACAGCATATCTTGCTACTGCTAAGGTTTCTAATGGTTGGTTATTTCCCGGATTTGAAATCAATAAAATTGTTCGGCGTCTTGCAGTTTGCCAAGTAGAAGGAAGAAATGTCTTTATGATTGGGTCTTCATTGTACTCTCTAGATATAATAACCCATAAATCGATACCAGAGCGCTCCATTAAATCTGGAAGCACTGTTGCTATTCTTTCACTTAATATGTGATCGATAGCTTCTGCTCTTTCTCTCATTGGAAGTATCAATGGATCAGCAGCTAAGCTATTTACTAAGGTGGTCAAAAAAAAGATAAGAAAGATACGCATAATGAACCCCAATATATTTAATTTAGTCTGTTATCGTAACATCTATTAAATGGAATTTCGTCAGAACCAAATCAATCATCAGGAATTGTTAAAGCGATTAACTCAGCTGGTGCTTTCCCATCTGCTATAGTCATAACTATATATTGCTTTCCATTAAAACGATAACTGCTTGGTGGGCTTGCTTGAGTTGCTGGTAATTCAATTTCAGCAACAATATTCCCCGTAGATTTATCGTGCGCCCTAAATGTAGGGTCACCCCCAAATCCTTCACCAGCAAAAAGTAATGTCTTTGTGACCAGAATTCCAGATCGAGTTGGTTTACCTGTTCTGGGGAGATCTATTCCATATAATTGTTTATTACTAAGGATAGCTTCAGGCGTATCACCATTCGGTATCATCCATTGATGCTGACCAGTATTTAGATTAATTGCAGTAATTCTCCCCCAAGGTGGTTTAACGAGAGGTATACCAAAAACACTGGGTGGAGGTGAGGTTCCAGAGATATACTCAATATCTGATTTCTCAGGTTCATTAACTAATTGCATTAACCCAATTCTGGTTTGCGATGGTATATACAAAACACCAGTTTCTGGATCTAATGCGCTGCCCTCCCAATTTGCTCCTCCTGTCGCATATGGCAGGCTGAGTGTACCGTTAGTTCCGTCTGGAGCATTCTTTATAGAGGGAGGAGTATACAATGGACCTATACGATAATTCTGAATTAATTTCTGAACTGCATTACGAATTTCAGGTGTATAATCAATTAAATCATTTGTAGTTACCCCTTGTCTTTCGAATGGCAGAGGTAACTTAGGTATTGGTTGCGTTAAAGATGTCCACTCACCCGGCACATCAGTTTGAGGTACTTCTTTTTCCTCGATAGGCCAAACTGGTATCCCAGTCTCACGATCAAACACATAAACAAAACCTTGTTTTGTGACCTGTGCAACAATCTTATTACCATTAGGTAAGTCTGCAATAATCGGTGCCGTGGGATTATCCCAATCCCAAATATCATGATGTATTAACTGATAAAACCAGCGCATTTCTCCTGTTTTGACATCTACAGCAATGAGACAATTAGCACACAAATTATCTCCGTGACGATCGCCGCCATACTGATCACCAGTGGCTGATTCAACGGGTAAATATACAAGCCCTAACTCCTCATCAGCCGACATTGGCGCCCACACTCCAGCATTACCGGTATATAAAGCAGAGTCATTAAACCATGTATCATAGCCTTGTTCATGTGGCTCAGGAATAGTATGAAATGTCCATAACAATTCTCCAGTTTGAGCATCAAAACCTCTGACATCACCTTTTACATTAGCTTTTGAAGGAGGACGAAAACTCACATCATGGGCGGATCCAACAATAATTACATCACCTACCACTATTGCGGGAGCAGTGAGCCCGATATCAAGCGTTCTATTAGGCGCCCTTCTTAATCCCTTTGTTAGATCAACCCATCCATTATTACCAAATTTTTGATTGGGCAATCCAGTCTCCGCATCAAGACTGACAAGATAATATCCAGGGGTCACCACTATGACAGAATTATTGCCATTCTCATGCTCATAATAAGAGACTCCCTTACCTGAATCTTTCCTAGCCGCATTTGTAAAACGATCACCCTCATTGGGTCGCCACATCCAGAGTGTTTGCCCTGTTTCAGGATTGATTGCAACAATATTCCTTGTTGCCCCAGCACCAATAAAAACTTTCCCATTCCTCATAATTGGCATTGATACATTTCGGATTTCTGGAGATGGGCCAAAATTCTCTGCTTTCCAGCGCCACGCAATTTCCATTTTTGAGGCATTTTTTGAGTTAATTTCTGCCAGAGGAATGTATCGTTGTGCATT
>CABXJW010000033.1 GCA_902512585.1 uncultured Woeseiaceae bacterium
TGCTGCCACAAAAACATCCCATTCATTCAGAGAAATTTTACTCACTAAAAAACTATCTCTAATCACACTCATTGTAAAGACTCCCCATCCAATAAACGGAATAAGGATCGCAATCGGAGATGAGGTGGAGTCTATGATAAAAGCTAATTTCTGACGGGATATTTGATAACGATCAAATAAGGATTGAAAAACTGGCCCTACGATCAGCGGTGTGCCGAGATCTGAAAAAAAGATCAATATCCCACCCATCCAAGCACTTATTTGAGCAGATGCCCTATTTGTAATATACCTCATTGTTAAACTGGCAAACGCGATGCCTCCACCAGAATAGTGAATAAGTTTTACAAACCCACCAATAAAACAAAGTAATATAATGATGCTAGCATTGTAACTATCAGCAATTTCAGGAACTAAATATTCCTGTATTACCAATGGTAAAAATAATAATGGAGACACTGAATGCAACAACAAGACCCCAAAAACGACTCCTGAAAACAATCCAATCAAAACATTACCGAAACTCAATGACACACAAAGAGTCACAAAAACAGGCAAGAGTGATATAAAGCTTGGATCACTCAAAATAGAGTATTAAGATTTTTCAAGCAACGCCTTCTCTAAGGCACTAATAATCTTATTATCATAGGGCTTTGTTCCACTACTAAAATTTGTGATTAACTCACCATCTCTACCAATCAAGTATTTGTGAAAATTCCATTTTGGATAAGTTCCTGCAACATCAGCTAATTGATGATAGAAAGGATGTGCATTACCTTTTTTTACCGTAGTTTTTTCAAACATTGGAAATTTAACTCCATAAGTCAGTCGGCAAAAATCTTGGATCTCTTCTTCTGTACCAGGCTCTTGGCCCATAAAATCATTGGATGGAAAACCAAGAACTACTAAGCCCTCAGCCCCATATTCTTCATTCAGTTTCTCTAACCCTTCATACTGGTAGGTGTAGCCACATTTTGATGCTGTGTTAACGACTAAGACAACTTTATCTGAATATGTCTCACACAAATTGACCCTCTCACTCGATGCTAGTTTTTTAAAATCGTGATCCAGCAATGTACCCTTGCAAGCTAGCGCGCCCATGCTGAATAAACACATAACAATAGTAATTATACTTCTCATAATTTTTTCCTTATTAGAAATTGTTAATACTTTAATAAATTCTATCTATTAGCTTGTATTTTACTTAAACTATTTCTTTTATTTGAATGTATTTGTAACTGATACTAACATATCGATATTACATATTTGTATATTGTGTAAAAGCCAATAACGTTGGATAATTATTTCAATTAATACAACGAATCAATCATAAACGAAAAAGGTGTTGCATTGTTTAACAAAAAAATTTCACGATCTTTCATTACGTTTAGTATTTTATTATTCGTCCTAACCACTACTGCAGATGCTGCTGGTCGAAAAGCTACTAGAGGTTATAACGGCGCAGTGGCCTCATCATCTGCAATCGCCTCTGAAGTTGGTGTTCAAATATTAAAGGACGGGGGTAACGCGATTGATGCTGCGGTAGCCACAGCATTTGCTATGGCCGTTACCCACCCAACTGCAGGTAACATTGGCGGAGGTGGCTTTCTCATCTATCATGGCGCTGATGGCGAAACTGCAGCTTTTGATTTTCGTGAAAAAGCACCACTTGCCGCAACCCGCGATATGTACTTAGATGAGAACGGAAAGGTCATAAATAATGATATTGGCCCAATAGATCATTTTAGTATTAAAGCAGTTGGAGTCCCCGGGACAGTCGCTGGCTTAGAGCTTGCTCATGAACGTCTTGGCTCACTTGTCTGGTCAGATCTTATAGCACCTTCGGTTAAACTAGCTCGACAGGGGATACCTATTACTTTTAAATTACATGATGATTTCAATAACCCAAGACGGAAAGGATGGTTTGGACAATACCCAAGTTCAGAAAAAATATTTTACAAAGCCAATGGTGAGCCCTACTTACCCGGTGACTTGTGGGTACAAAGTGATTTAGGAGATACACTCGAGCGCATCCAGAATAATGGAAAAGAGGGTTTTTATAGTGGAAAGACTGCTGAATTAATTACTAAGTTTATGAAAGAAAATGATGGCTTAATCACTCTCGAAGACTTACAAAAATATGATGCAATAGAAAGAAAACCGATCAAAAATAGTTATCGTAATCATGAGATTATTAGTATGCCTCCGCCAAGTTCAGGAGGTGTAATTTTATCTGAAATGCTAAATATCCTAGAAGGATTCGAGCTAAATAAAATTGGTCATAATTCTGCTGAATATCTTCATATTTTAACTGAATCAATGCGTCGTGGTTATGCAGATAGAGCAAATTACTTGGGTGATCCAGACTTCAATGAAGATATGCCCATAACAAAACTACTGTCCAAAAAACACGCGCAAGATTTAAGAAAAACCATAGATATGACAACTAAATCTGAAAGTGATCCTGCGCTGTTTGCTCAAATTTACGAAAGCGAGGAAACAACCCATTTCTCAGTAGTTGATAAAGAAGGAAATATGGTTTCTCTCACTTATACCTTAGAATTTGGCTATGGTTCTCACATTGTGGTTGAAGGTGCTGGATTCCTACTAAATAATGAAATGGGGGACTTCAATGAACAACCAGGAGTCACCAATCTAAGTGGTGAAATTGGTACTCCACCAAATCAAATTAGACCTGAACAAAGGATGCTATCAAGCATGACTCCAGCCATAGTAGCTAAGGAAGGTGTTCCATTATTTGCAACTGGAAGTCCAGGTGGTAAAACTATTATTAATACCACCATGCAAACTATCCTAAATGTTATTGATCATGGTATGACGATTGCTGAATCAATCGAGGCACCAAGAATTCATCATCAATGGTTACCTGATGTAACCACTTTTGAAAAACATGGAATTTCTTTTGATACTAAAGACAAATATGAGTCCCTTGGACATAAAGTACGTACCAGAAACTCAATTGGAAGCGCTATGGCTGTGTATCGTGATCCTGAAACTGAAATTATTTCAGGTGCTGCAGACTCACGAGCAGAAGATGGGGGGGTAGCAGCTTACTAAAAAATTATTATAATTGCTTCAATATAGGTCTTGCATTCAAAAAGTCAGTATTGGCTTCATAAGCCATTGCAAATTCAATTAATTTAGCATCCTCTCCCATACGACCAATAAACTGCATACCCATTGGTCTTCCCTGGCTATCGAAGCCCGCAGGTAAGTTAATTACTGGAAGTCCTGCTAGTGTGCCACCAATTACCACTTCCATCCAACGGTGATAAGTATCCATTTTTACCCCATTAATAGACTTTGGCCAATGCAGGTCTACTGAAAAAGGGAATACTTGTGCTGAGGGTAAAGCAAGAAAATCATAAGTTTTTAATAAACTAAATAATGATTCATACCAATTTTTTCGAGCAACTCCTGCCTGATGGAGCTGATCCGCCGTGACCTGATAAGCTCCTTCAATCTCCCAAATTAATTCAGGCTTGAGTAATTTTCTAGTTTCTAAATCTTCATAATAATCTTTAGCCCATAAACAATCCCAATGCCTCAAAGTCAACCAAGTTTGCCATAGTCTACTCATATCATAACGAGGTGAGCAAGACTCTGAAATAAGACCAGTATGTCCAATATCTTCCAGAGCTTTTTCACAAAGTTTCAGTAGCCCATGTTCAGTGGGTAAGTAGCCATCATAATCCCCCATCCAGCCAATCTTGATATTGTTTAATGATGCTGGCTCAAGTTCTTCATATTCTGGTAATCGTTCCATTAAGGTTAGAGGTAACCTCTCATCTGGACCAGACATAATGGATAGTAGTCTCATCATATCTTCAACATTTCTACCCATTGGTCCATCGGTCGATAGTTGTTGATAAAAGTTATCATAGCCCGAGAAATAGTTGGGAACACGCCAGCGACTTGGGCGAAAACCAATCACATTATTAAAAGCAGCTGGATTCCGCAACGATCCCATCATATCACTACCGTCTGCAACTGGCAGCATCCGTGTAGCAAGACCTACAGCAGCTCCCCCACTACTTCCACCTGCCGTAAGAGACGGTTTGTAAGCATTACGTGTCGCACCAAATACCTTATTGTATGTTTGTGAGCCGTAACCAAATTCAGGAACATTGGTCTTTCCAATAAAAATAGCACCTGCCGCCCTAATTCGTGACACAAATAAACTATCTTGAGTTCCTCTGGTACCAGCTAAAATTGGAGAACCTTCACTCGTAGGAAGATCTTTTGAGTAAGCCAAATCTTTGATGGCATGGGGCATTCCATGCATCCAACCTCGATACATATCCTTTGATAATTCAACATCTGCTAATCGTGCCTGACTAATGAGTATATCCTCATCTGGCATACTTACGATTGCATTATAAGTTGGGTTATATTTATAAATTTTAGCCAGGTATGCACGCATTACCTCTTCGCAACTAACCTTCTTAGATCGAATCATATTTGATAATTTTGTAGCGCTAAAATGAGTTATGTCAGATGACAATGCACCTTGTGCAAGTTCAGTCGTTCCACTCAATAAACCAATAGAGCTGAATGTTTTGATAACATCACGACGAGTAATTTCTTTTAATTTATTAATAGTAATATCCTTATATTAATTTGTCAGTGCATTCACAATTAAAAATAAAATTGAAGGGGCTAACAAACAGCCAACTCCAGTATAAAATGTTGCTGTCATTGCTCCATAGGGAACCAACTCTGGATCTGTGGCTGCCAAGCCTCCTGCGACACCACTAGTAGTTCCCATCAAGCCCCCAAAAATCATTGCAGACTCAGCATTATTCAACTTTATATAAGGAGCTATAAATGGAGTCAATATCATAACCAGTATGGATTTTATTAGGCCAACCGCCACACTTAATGCAATGACATCAGAATCAGCTGATAATGCTGATCCTGTTACTGGGCCGACAATATATGTGGCAGCTCCAGCTCCAATTGTAGTAATAGATACAGCATCATCATAACCAAAAATTAGTGCCACCATAGCACCAATAATAAATGATAAAATAACTCCAAAAATAATTGAAATAGCACCTATCATTCCCGCATTTTTAAGATGTTTGAGATCAACTCCGAAAGCAGTAGCAACGATCGCGAAATCACGAAACATTGCCCCACCCAGAATACCAACACCAGTAAATATTGAAATATCTGCAAGTCCTTTATTGCCCTCTGAAATATAGCCACCAATATATGCAAGAATCAATCCAAACGTTATTGCAATGGCAGAGCCATGAATTTTTCCATTAGTAATATTATTAGAAACCCAGTAGGAAAAAGCAGTTACTAGGCCAACAAATAAAAATGCCGTAATAATTGAATTGTTCGATAAAGCAGCAATTATGGCTTCTTTAAACATCATTATTCCCTATTATTAAGACGATATAAAAGAGGGATCATTAGGAAACTAATAACAACTGTCAGTGTCCCAGCTGTGACAGCCATCCAACCTCCAGAAAGTGCAGCAAAAACATTCTGTTTGGCAGCCATTGCTACCACAATAGGAATATACATAGCACTCCAAAAATTTATGCCAGACTTAGTAATAGAATTTATTTCGAAAAACTGAGTTCTTTTATTTGCGATAAGAATAAGTAATAACATAGCAATACCGATACCACCTACATTAGCATCTACGCCAATCAACTTACCAAGTAGATCTCCTAAAAAAACCCCAACCAACATGCAAAATGCCAGCAAGGCTACTCCATAAACTACCATTTATAATCTCCAGGATTGTGCTCACTGCTATTAATTGTTTATGATTAATGTAATGTTTTAACATTTATTTTAATCGAGGAAAAGCATGTCAGTCCAAAACCTTAACCTTTTCACGCATTTCGATAACGCCCTCAGAGAATCGAGGGATAAACCGTTATTAATTCTTGAGAATGGGGTCACTTATGATTACAAAACTATAAAATATAAATCATCACAGATTGCAGCATTATTTAAATCTATAAATATTTTGCCTGGAGATAGAATTTCTGTTCAAGTTGACAAGAGTCCTGAATCACTTTTCCTATATTTAGCCTGTCTTCAAGGTGGCTATATCTATCATCCTTTGAATCCAAGCTACACTGCTAATGAGCTTGAGTTTTTTATTGAAAATGCTGAGCCAAGCATCATCATTTGTGATGTAACGAACCTAGCAATATTTGAAAACTTAGCCAAGAAAAATAGCATCAAGCATGTTTTCACTCTTGGGGTCAGTGGTGAAGGCACTTTAATTGATTCATTAGATGATTCAGCAATTAATATCCAAACTTTTAATACTCCAAAAAACCACATAGCCGCTCTTCTCTATTCCTCAGGCACAACTGGAATCCCAAAAGGCATCATGCTAACTCATGAAAATTTAATTAGTAACACCGAAACATTAGTTAAAACTTGGCAATTTACTAAAGAAGATGTATTGATGCACGCCTTACCCATTTTTCATGTACACGGACTCTTTGTTGCAATAGGGTGTGCCCTATCAACTGGGGCGTCAATGTATTGGTTGAATAAATTTGATCCTCTGAAAGTATTAGAGCATATAGATCAATGTTCAGTCTTAATGGGAGTACCAACATTTTATACCAGATTGTTATCGACTGAAAAAATAACGCATGACAATTGTAAAAACATGCGGGTGTTTATCTCTGGATCGGCGCCTTTGCTGGAAGAAACATTTAATGATTTCGAAACTATGACAGGTCATAAAATACTTGAAAGATATGGCATGACTGAAACTAACATGAATACCAGTAATCCAATAGATGGAGCTCGCAAACCTGGCACAGTTGGACCCCCTTTGCCTGGTATTGAAATACAAATCGTAGATGATGAGGAAAAAAAAGTTGGTGATAATGTTATCGGCAATCTGTTGGTGCGTGGTCCTAATGTTTTTAAAGGCTATTGGAAAATGCCTGAAAAAACTGCTGAGGATTTTACTGCACAGGGTTTTTTTAAAACAGGTGATAAAGCAAAAATTGATGCAGATGGCTATATATCAATCGTTGGTCGTTCAAAAGATATGATTATAACTGGTGGACTAAATGTTTATCCAAAAGAAATAGAATTAATTATAGATGATATTCAGGGTGTAAAAGAGTCTGCTGTAATTGGAGTTTATCATAAGGATTTTGGTGAAGCAGTTATCGCCATTGTCATCTGTTCAGATACTTCAGCACTCAAAGAAATAGATATTATTGAGTATTGTAAGCAACACCTAGCTGGATATAAAATTCCAAAGAAAGTAATTTTTGCAAATGAATTACCTCGTAATACTATGTCAAAAGTGCAAAAAAATATCCTGCGAGAAAACCATAAAAATTCATTCAATCTTTAGAAAATTTATCCCCAAAAAAATCATCCTTATTCCATATAGGTCGAGACTGATCATTTGCAATAATGAGTCCAAGAGCTAATCCTGTTCTGACGAAACGCTCTGTGCCCTCAATACTAAAAGGTAGACTTAAGTCATCCGTTGGTTGGTGATAATGATTTTTTAGAAAATTATCTAATTCCTTTGCACCATCAACGCTTTCATCTGAAGAGATAGTACCTGGTCTTAACCCCAATGCAGGTATCCCTTTTTTTACAAATGAAAATTGATCTGATCTCACAAATCTTACTTCTTGTGGAAGTGGATCTGGAGTAAGTTGCATTCCAATATATTGACTAGCTTTTTCTAGTGCGTGATAAAGCGAGCTATGTTCAGCACCAAATCCATGCAAATCTGCTACCGGAAA
The DNA here is from genome assembly GCA_902512585.1 of uncultured Woeseiaceae bacterium. Classification (GTDB taxonomy): domain Bacteria; phylum Pseudomonadota; class Gammaproteobacteria; order Steroidobacterales; family Woeseiaceae; genus SP4260. The sequence continues at coordinate 7,779 of CABXJW010000033.1, forward strand.
ACCAAGATAAGGCATGTCAATATTTATATTGGCCACAAGACTTTCGAGAGGTACTGTGGGATTTATTGCAAAATATGATGAGCCCTGCAATCCCTTCTCTTCAGCAGTGACTGCAGCGAAGATAATGGATCGGCGTGGTTTACTTTCCATTGAAATAATTGTGTCTGCTATCTCAATGATGGCCCCAATACCTGCGGCATTATCATAAGCTCCATTATAGATATTATCCTCTCCATCACCCCTAATCCCAATATGATCAAGGTGCGCAGTATAAATAACATACTCTTTCTTTAACTCAGGATCATCGCCTTGAATAAAACCAATAATATTTGATGACACAACCTCACGCTGTATGGAGGATCTTTTTAAACTAGCTTCAATTCCCATTAAGAAACTATTGGTTCCTCCTTCGGCATGCAGTTTAAATATTTGCTCCAGGTTATGACCTGACAAATTAAATAATTTCTGAGCTCCGGATTGACTAATTGTCGCACTGCCTTTTAATTGAGTATAACCTTGGTATGGTTCATCATTCTCATTCAACCAGCGCATTCCCGGCGTACCTAATCCAGGCAAATATCGAGCCCATGGTCTTCTTTTTTGATCCACAGGAGTACGCATAGTTATTACCCCGACAGCTCCTTGCTCAATTGCAATTTCTGCCTTAGTACGACTCGAGGAATAATAAGCACGTTGATCTGTAGTAAATTCTGCAGGAGCGCCGCTTAACATAAGTAACAATTTATCTTTCACATCAATATTTTCATAATCATTATGATTATATTCTGGCGCAATTATTCCATAACCAACAAAAGCTAATGGTGCTAATATTTCTTCATTAATTACACCAAAGCCTCCTGAACGAAGGTAGTCTTCCCTCAAAATAAGGTCAATTGAATGATCATCTTTAAACAGTATTAGTTCAGTAGATTCAATATCAAGCTTCGATTCAAGAAAACGAATAGGTTGCTTGTAACTGCCATTATGGCCCAGTGGTTGCAATCCGAGAGCTTTAAAATTATCTATCACATATTGGGCGGCTTTGTCATAATTCTCAGTTCCCGCCTCACGACCTAGCATCTCGTCACTTGCTAAAATTTCCATATGTTTACGCACATTCTGACCCTTGAGTTCGTTTGCTACAGAACCAATAAGTATCTTCAAATTAAGACCATCAGAGCTAGGACTTGTGCAGGCAACTGTGATTATAAAAAACAAACCAACAATTATTTTTTTAAGCATAATTTTTCCTTAACTTTGCTCTCAATTAATCAACAATATATATTCGTTATTTACTTACTATCAATTAAACCATAAATGAATTAATCAATAAGAGTTATTTGATGAGCAAAAAAAGTAATTTATTTTATTTATCTAACTCCGATAGGCCGATGTTGGACCGTGCGAGTGGAATATATCTATGGGATACAGATGGAAATCGTTATATTGATGCTTCGAGTGGCCCCATTGTTTCCAATATAGGGCATTCTAATCAAGTAGTTCTATCTGCAATGAAAAAACAAATGGATAAATCAACTTTTGGTTATCGGCTACATTTTATAAATGAACCCGCAGAAGAACTTGCAGCAATTACTGCTGAATTAATGCCAGGCAACTTAAACCAAATTTTTTTTACTTCAGGTGGATCTGAAGCTGTAGAAAGTGCTCTCAAATTAGCTCGACAATATGCTGTTAACACAAAAAAAGATAAGAAATGGAAGATTATCTCCCTTACACCCTCTTATCACGGAGGAACGTTTGGAGCGCTAGCTATAACTGGTATGTCTCCGTTCGTTGATCCATTCTCAAAAATGTTAAAAATGATGCCAAAAATATCTGCCGCTACGTGCTACTTAGACCGAGACAATCTATCCGATGCTGAACGGGGTATGAACTATGCAAATCTCCTAGAAAAAGAGATTATTAAACAAGGCCCTGAAAATGTTTTGGCATTTATATTTGAACCTATTGGTGGAGCATCAACGGGAGCATTAGTTCCCCCTGATTCATATTTTCAGAGAATTAGGGAGATATGCTCAGAATATGATGTGTTATTAATTACTGATGAAGTTATGACTGGGGTAGGAAGAACTGGAAAATTTCTAGCTGGAGAACACTGGGAACTTCAACCAGATATAATTGCTATGGCTAAAGGTTTTGCTGCAGGTTACGCCCCATTAGGTGTGGTTGCAGCAAGAGAAGATATCGTTGAAACAATCAATAAGTCAGGTGGTTTTTTACACGGGCATACCTATGCTGCTAATCCCTTAGCTTGTAGCGCTGGCTTAGCCGTAATAAAAGAAGTTATCAGTAACAAATTGCCACAGAATGCTGCTAAGCAGGGCACCAGATTGATCACTAAGTTATTAGCTTTAAAAGATCGTTATACATTTATTGGAGATGTCAGAGGTAAGGGGTTATTAGTGGCTTTTGAGCTAGTTGCCAATCAAAGCACTATGGAGCCTCTCCCTAAAGAAATAGAGGCGCATTCTTATTTAGTTGAGGAGGCATACAAGAGAGGATTGATTATCTACTCAAGGAGAACAAGAGGAGGTGAGATTGGTGATCACTTTATGATTTGTCCACCACTTATAATTAATGAGTCACAAATTGACGAAATTATTGCAATACTTGTGCCTAGC
>CABXJW010000034.1 GCA_902512585.1 uncultured Woeseiaceae bacterium
GCTCGATTGAGGCAACCCCAGCCAATACAGCACGCTTCATTCCTTCAGTACCATGCGCATGCGCGGCAACACGCATTCCATAATCATTTGCAGTTTCAACAATTGCATTTAATTCCATATCTGTAAATTGAGGATTTTGCCCACTTTTGGCAACACTTAATACACCGCCAGTTGCGGTTATCTTTATCCAATCAGCGCCATCTTTGTAGCGTTGTCTGACTGCTTTTCTAGCATCATCTGCTCCGTTGACGATTCCATTTTTCGGACCATGATCACCCATTATTGATTTAGCCCAACCATTAGTTGAATCTCCATGACCTCCCGTAGAGCTTAGTGTTTTTCCAGCAGTTAATATTAAAGGACCTGGCACAACCTTATTGTTGATAGCTTTTCTAAGTGCGATGGTGGCATTATAAGAATCACCAAGATTTCTAACCACAGTGAATCCAGCTTCAAGTGTTTTTTTAGCATATAAAGATGCATTTAGTGCATAGTCTGCCTCATTTAAAACAAAGCGTTGAAGTTGACTTTTTGCGTTATATTCCCCTGTGAGATGAACGTGAGTATCGATTAAACCGGGTAATACAGTACTTTCCTTAAGATTGATGACTTTATCTTTGTCTGACGGCTTTGCAAAACCAGAACTTATATTGCTAATTATATTACCTTCAATGTGAATCGTCATATTAGGTTGAATTTTATTTGATATACCATCAATAACTTTACCAGCATGAATGAGTGTTTCCGCATGAATCAGATTATTAATAAATATGATACTAAAGATGCATGTAATTATTTTTTTCATGGTGTACATTCCTTACTAGATAATTAATTATTAGCGATTTAATTTCTTTTTTATTAACCTATCATGGGATAAAGAAAAAACATAATCATAAAGGGGTAAGTAATGTCATCGGGCGCTTCAGTTTCACAAGAACAATGGTCCTCTCGATATGGATTTTTATTAGCCTCAGTAGGGTTTGCAGTTGGTTTAGGAAACATTTGGCGTTTTCCCTATGTGACCGGTCAAAATGGCGGTAGTGCTTTTCTATTTATTTACCTTGCGGCTGCATTAATCATTGGGTTGCCTTTGCTTATAACGGAACTATCGATAGGCAGACGGGGAAGGAGTAGTGCGCCAGGCAGTATAGTTAATGTGGCTATTGCGAGTAATGCATCTCGATCATGGGGTATTGTAGGAACCCTAGGTGTATTCTGCGCATTTATAATTCTGTCTTATTATAGTGTTATGTCTGGATGGACTTTGGATTATTTTGTAAGAGCAGCCTCAGGATCCTTGGATGGAATTACAGCAGCACAATCTGTTGAAATGTTTAGTGAGTTAAATAATAGTCCGTGGCAATTACTTTTTTGGAATACGGTAATTTACTTATGTGTAATTTTCGTAGTTCGGCAGGGTGTGCAGGCAGGAATTGAGAAAGCAGTTAAGATACTTATGCCTGCACTATTTTTTATTCTTATTGTGATGATGATATACAGTGCTATCGCTGGAGATTTGATAGCAGCTACACGCTTTTTACTCGAACCTGATTTTTCTAAAGTAACATCCAGTATGGTTATGCAAGCTGTTGGTCAGGCATTCTTCTCAATTGGAATAGGTTGGGGAACATTAATTGTATTTGGCTCTTATTTACCTGATGACGTTTCAATTCCAAGATCTGCTGTAATTCTTATTTTTGCGGACACACTGGTAGCTCTATTGGCAGGATTTGCTATATTTCCTTTAGTATTTGAATATGGATTAACTCCTACAAGTGGAGCTGGTTTGGCCTTTGAGACACTCCCATTGGCATTTGGTCAAATGCCTGGAGGAGCGTTTTTTGGTGCATTATTTTTCCTATTGTTAATTACAGCTTCTTTATCCTCCTGTATTGGCATAGCTGAAAGTGTGGTGTCATGGGTCAGTGATCAATGGAGTATGCAGCGCGAAAAAGGCATCTTATTGACGGCCTCAATGGCATGGTTCCTAGGAATATTCTCAATCCTATCTTTCGGAGCATGGTCAGATTTTTATCCCTTGGAGTTTATTCCACTATTTGCTGGTAAGACAATTTTTTACTCATTAGATTTCTTAGCGGCTAATGTGTTATTACTTATTGGTAGTATGTTAGTGGCAATATTTTTTGGTTGGTTCGCCACTAAGCGACTAAAAGAAATTGAAATTGGATTTGAGAGCAGTCAGTGGTTTAATTTCTGGCATTTTATGATTCGCTTTATTGTTCCAATAGTCTTATTTATAATTTTGGTAATGGCTTTCTTGGAATAAAAAAGATATGACAGACTTAGTTATTGGTGCTGGATTAATGGGAATTACCAGTGCTTATGAATTGTTAAAAAGAGGGCGAGCAGTCACGATTTTAGAAGAGCTCGATGGTCCGGCTCTTGGAGCCAGTTACGCAAATGCGGGTATGTTAACGCCATCAATGTCTGATCCATGGAACAGTCCTGGTGTCTACAAGTACTTGGTAAAATCACTGTTTAATCCATCTTCTTCGATGCGTTTGCGGCTAAATACCATACCCACTTTACTAGGATGGGGCTCAAAATTTCTTCGTTATTCATCAGAGCCCTATTTTAAGGCAGCACTTAAGGATAATTTTAATTTAACGAGTTATTCGTTAACAAAAACTAAAGAAATTGCTGAAAGATATGATCTAAAATATTGTCGAAAATCAGAGGGTACTTTGAGTATATTTAATACTCAGGAGGACTTTTCTATTAAGGAAAATCTCTATAAATCACTAAATAAAATGGGTTTACAATGCTCAGTATTAAATCCAGATGAAATTGTTTCTTTGGTTCCTTCCCTATCATCAATTAGTTCAAAATTGTATAAAGGTATTCATTATCATCAAGATGAGTCTGGTGATGCTCATCTTTTCTGTAAAGCTTTATTAAAAAAATTCCTTGAATTAGGCGGCCAAGTAAAATATGGCGTACCCTTAAAATCATTAACTATTGCTAATAATAAAATTATTGGTATCAATACTGATTCAGAACATATAGTTGCTTCAAATGTGGTGATTGCCGCTGGTGCAAATAGTCCAAAGCTCCTTAGAGCTGAAAAAGTTAATTTAGATGTTAAGCCAGCGAAAGGTTACTCACTTACAATTAATGTGGATGGTGTTTCAGGTCTACCAGCATTGCCAGTATTAAATGATGCCATGAATGTAGTGGTGACACCACTTGGGAATCGTCTGCGTTTAGTAGGAACTGCTGAGTTTGCAGGTTTTGATTTATCTATTGATAAGAAAAGAATAGCTTCACTTTTCGAGATGTTTAAAATTATTTATCCAGAGGTTGCCTCTCAAGTGGATCCAGACTCCGCTATACCATGGGCTGGATTAAGACCTATGAGTTGCGATGGTAAACCTTTTATTGGAGCCACAAAAATAAAAGGTTTGTATATCAATAGTGGCCAAGGTCCCTTGGGTTGGACATTGGCTATGGGTTCAGCAAACCTGCTTGCTGATATTATGTTTGATATACCAACAGAAATTGATGCTAGGCCATTTTCGTTGCTCAGAGCTCACAGAAATATGTCTATGTAGTCTATTTTGTTATTTTAGTATTCCATAAGGTCGCTGCCAATAAGAGTGAAACGACTGAAGAACCAATCCAAAAAAGAATAACTTCGTCAAAATTATAAATCCTTATATCTTGAGTTATCTGAAGGTTATTACTAATTAAAGTAGCACTGATATTTTCTTGGAGCGCCGCACCCAAATAACTAAAGATACCAACGAATCCCATAGCCGCTCCTGTAGCTCCTTTTGGGGCAATATCAACAGCAAATAAACCACCAAGTGATGCCATTAGACCACTAAGAGTAAATCCATAGCATGCAAAGGCTATCATTTGTATCCATTCATTACTGGGACCATAAAAAATTAACAATAAGGCGCCTATTTCCACAACAGCAAAAATTAAATTTACTGGCGGACGTTTTGCATCAAAAATATTATCAGAGATAAAACCATAAGCAATTGACCCAAAAATTCCTGCAAAGGTATTGATGCTCAAGAACAGAGCAGCTTCTGTTAAGGAATAACCTCTAGCTTCCTGTAAATATAGTATGCCCCAACTATTAATTGCATAACGTGTGACATACATCGTGGCACTGGCAAGTGCAACTATCCATATTGCTTTGATACCAAATATTATCTTTTGTGTTGCCCATGTAGTGGACTCTTGTTTGGCCTCAGTAGTCTCTTCTTTTTTCCATTTATTAACTGAGGGTAAGCCTAATGTTGACGGAGCATCTTGAAGGAAAGAATAAGCCCATGCAGCTACGCCAATGCAAAGAATTCCTGGCGTGATGAAGCCCCACTGCCATCCATAAGCAGCAACTATCGCAGCAATGATATAAAAAGTAATACCTTCACCAATTGAGTGAGAGGCATTCCAAATCCCATAACAACGACCCCTCTCTCGATAACTAAACCAATTTGTAATAGATACAATTGATGAGGGAGCAGCCATTCCTTGAAAAAATCCATTTAGAAGCCAAAGAAGGATTGCTAGCCACAGATAGGTTGAAACGCCCATTATAATATTGATCAATGCAGCTAAAAATATACTTAATGAGAAGAATAAACTCGGTGAGATGTAATCTGCTAGAAAGCCATTAATAAATTTACCGCAAGCATAGCCGTAAAATAAACCAGCCCCTATCATACCCAATTCATCAACTGAGAAGATGCCAGCATCAATTAGTGGTTTCTTCACTATAGACAGCCCTAGTCTACATGTGTATATGAATCCATATCCTAGAGTAACTGCTAACATTACTCTAATCCGATGTTTTCTATACAAAAGATTGATGTTGTCTATAGTCACAGTACCATCTCTTTAAGCCTTCTGGATATATTTGAGCATCTTTAACAAAAATATAATACAGCTGATATAATAGATTACTCTGAATTTTTTAGGATATATTGATTAATATTCTATAAAATCCATCAATGTATAATATTATTCTTGTAATAATAATAAACAATACTATTAGCCAAGACCATATTGGTATCAATTATAAAATGGGAAATTAATGCAATTACCAGCTGATAGAAAAAATGCATACAATTACGAAGAACTTCTAAGCTGTGCTAAGGGGACTTTATTTAAGCCTGAGAGTGGTAGGTTACCTCTTCCAGATATGTTGATGACAGATAGAATCAATCTTATCTCGGATACAGGTGGCAAATATGATAAAGGTGTCATTAAAGCTGAGTTAGATATAAACCCTGATATGTGGTTTTTTAAATGTCATTTTGCTGGTGATCCAGTTATGCCTGGCTGCTTAGGCTTGGATGCTCTATGGCAGTTAGTTGGATTTCATTTAGTCTGGTTGGGTTATGAGGGGCGTGGACGAGCCTTAGGAGTAAACAAAGTGAGATTTACTGGTCAAGTATTACCAACCTCTAAATTAGTAACTTTTAGGCTAGATTTTAAGCGCTTTATTACTCGAAAGCTTGTATTAGCTATTGCAGATGGTTCTGTCTTGGTGGATGGAAGAAAGATTTATGAAGCAGAAGATTTACGTGTAGGTTTATTTACTTCAACAGAGAATTTTTAAGGATTAATTATGAGGCGAGTAGTAATTTCTGGTCTTGGGGTGGTGTCATGTTTGGGGAATTCTAAAGCAGAAGTGCTTGATTCTCTCAGAGCGGGTCGTTCAGGTATAACATTTAACGAAGCATATAAAGAAAGTGGTATGCGCAGCCATGTATCGGGCAGCATTAACCTAGATATTAATGAAATGATTGATAGAAAAATTCGTCGATTTATGGGCGGTGCTGCTGCTTATGCTTATTTGGCGATGCAGGAAGCGATTGATGATGCCGGGTTGAAGGATGAAGAAGTATCGCATCCGATGACAGGGCTAATAGCCTCATCAGGAGGTGCTTCAAGCGCAAATATTGTTGCCAGTTCAGATATCATGAGAGCTAAAGGAGTTCGCAGGATAGGTCCTTACATGGTGCCAAGAACTATGGGAAGTACGGTCTCAGCTTGTTTGGCAACACCCTATAAAATTCAGGGATTAAATTATTCAATAACCTCAGCATGTGCTACCAGTGCGCATTGTATTGGGGCGGGAATGGAACAAATTCAAATGGGCAAGCAAGATATTATTTTTGCTGGTGGCGGTGAAGAAGAAGATTGGAGCTTAGCTTGTTTATTTGATGCAATGGGTGCGCTCTCTACAAAATATAATGAAAGTCCTGAAACAGCCTCTAGAGCTTATGATGTTAATCGTGATGGATTTGTTATTGCTGCTGGTGCAGGCATGCTGGTGCTTGAGGAACTAGAGCGTGCGCAAGCTCGTGGAGCTAAAATTTATGCTGAGTTGGTTGGTTATGGAGCAACTTCTGATGGCTATGATATGGTTGCTCCCTCAGGAGAAGGTGCAATTCGTTGTATGGAAATGGCAAAAAGTACTGTGAATGCTCCAATTGATTATATTAATACGCATGGCACGAGTACTCCAGTCGGTGATACTACTGAATTAAAAGCTATGCGAACCACATTTTCTGATCAAATCCCATATTTTTCTTCAAGTAAATCCATGTGTGGACACTCACTTGGAGCAACGGGCGTACAAGAAGCAATACATTGCTTGATGATGCTGGAGAATGATTTTATTGCGCCATCAATTAATGTTCTGGATCTAGATCCTGAGCTTGAAGGTATGCCGCTTGTCACTAAACGTATGGATAATGCTGGTATAAAAACAGCAATGAGTAATAGCTTTGGTTTTGGTGGAACTAATGCCACATTGGTGATGCAAAAAATAACCTAACTTCTCGAGATAGATGATGTCAATTGAACGTATTAAGAATGATAAAATATTTGCTGGCAATGTTGAGGTTTATCGTCACTCTTCAAAAGTAAATCATTGTGATATGCAATTCTCTGTGTTTCGTCCAAAACAAGAGCAGCACTCAAGTGTGCCATTGTTAACTTGGTTATCGGGGCTAACATGCACTGAAGACACTTTTATGTTTAAAGCTGGTGCTCTAAAAATGGCTTCAGACCTAGGAATAATGATATTGGCCCCAGATACAAGTCCGCGAGGGGATAATGTGCCCGATGATGAAAACGGTGCTTATGATTTTGGTTTGGGAGCAGGTTTTTATGTAAATGCAACAAAATCACCCTGGCAAACTCATTATAATATGTACGATTATGTGACCAAAGAATTACCTGGCATAATCACATCAAATTTTAATGTTGATAAAAGTCGTTTTGGTATATTTGGGCATTCCATGGGTGGTCACGGAGCATTAACAATTGGCTTAAGAAACCCAGATTTATATAGATCGATTTCAGCTTTTGCACCTATTTGTAATCCAATGAATTGTCCATGGGGCACCAAAGCACTTGGTAATTATTTGGGTGACAATTCATCTGCATGGAGTGAGTATGATGCTACTGAAATTGTATTAGCAGGTAATTATGGGTCACCACAGAATCTAATAAGAATTGATCAAGGGCTCGCTGATGAGTTCCTTGAACGTGAACTAAATACTGATAAATTTGAGCAAGCCTGTAAAGACAGTGAGTTAGCCGTAGATATCCATCGGCATGTTGGGCATGGGCATGGATATTATTTTATTTCTACTTTTATAGATGATCATCTCCAGCACCATGCTAAATATCTATGCAATTAAAGCATTGAGTTTCCGTTTAATCGACTTTTAAAATGTCGTTACAATTTTATTTTATTTTATTAACCCTTTTTTTATTTGCCCTTCTTTCGTATATATATATTAGAAGAAATACCTCATATGATTTGAAAAAACGCCATACTCAAAAAGTAATGGAGTTACCCAATTATAGTCAAATTGATAATTCTCTATCTTTGTGCACAATAAAAATTGATGATTTAAGATTTAGGGCACGTGTATTTAACTTGCATGGGAAGGGCGAAGCGATAATTTTATTGCACGGATGGCCTCAATCATCAATAGCTTGGCAACCTTTCTTCGATGCTGCTAAAAACCTAGATTATAAGATTATTGCTTATGATCAGCGGGGATATAGTCCTCATGCAAGACCAATAAATATCAAGAAATACACTACCGCTAAACTGGTTGCAGATGTCTTTGGTATCGCTGATGAACTGAATATAGAGCGCTTCCATCTTGTTGGCCATGATTGGGGGGCAGCAATTGGCTGGGCAGCGGTAATGTCAAATTCTAAAAGAATTTTATCTTGGACAGCTTTATCCATTCCACATTCATTAGCATTTTTTGAAGCCCTCCGAACTGACAAAGAACAACAAAAAAAGAGTCGCTATATTAGATTTTTTAATCTCCCTTGGGTACCAGAATTCATCTTAGGGTTAGGTAAATTAGCAATTTTACGTATGCTAATATTCAAATGGATGCCAAAATTACATACTGAAGAATATTTGAGTATATTATCTGAACCGGGAGCTCTGAGTGCTACTTTGAATTGGTATCGAGCGATGAAGTTAAAACATGAGTTTGATTATGCAAATCATGAAACAACAAGGCACCTATTTTGTACCTACTTTACTTGCTGGAAATTGGGTTGCTGAAAAAGCAAAAATTGATGGATTTTTTCCTGACTTAGTACGACCAAAAGCCGCAGAGATTGGACCTATAGCTATTAATACCTTTGCTGAAGCTTATGAGTTTGGAGTGCCTATTGTCTTTGGAACAGATACCGGTGTATCAGCTCATGGAGACAATGCCCAAGAATTTGCTCTCATGGTGAAAGCTGGAATGCCAGAGATGGAGGCAATAATATCAGCGACTAGTATAGCTGCAGATTTTCTTGAATTGGGTGATACCCATGGAAGTATCACAGAAGGTAAAGTCGCTGATATTATTGCTGTTCAGGGCAATCCACTTGAGAACATACGTCTCATGGAAAACGTACATTTTGTAATGAAAGAGGGCATAGTTTTCAAATAGCATTGGAATTTCGTTTTAATCAAGTAATCATCATATAAACTTTTCTTAATTTTTCTTTAACTTCAGCTGTGCCTTTCCACCCATTTGGAAAAACAAAACTGTCACCCGCCCTTACTTCTGTAACTTGTCCTGATTCTGAAGTCAGAACCCAATGTCCCTCCAATATATGACAAAATTCAGTCACATCAAGCGATAACTCTAATTTACCTGGTTCACATTCCCAAGTTCCTGAGATTAGATTTCCTTCTTCAAAGAAACCACTGTCAGTTTGCCTGGGCATAGGACCAATAGCTTCACCGAACGAATCTGTAAGCACTAAATCATCCTTAGATGCGCATTGGTGTTGTACTTTAATTTCTGGCATTTAAATTCTCCTTTGTATTTATTAATTGATTTACTTTTTAAATTTTTAACCTTGATTACTCTCTTCAATCTCCTTTCTCCAATCTGATACGTTCATTTCTATTGAAATAAAACCGATAATCCAGAGAGCTTCATCCCAAGCAAAATAATAGTGGCCGTGATAAGCCCAATAAGCTGCAATAGTCCATAGCGATCCATAAAGTAAGTATTTTGATATTTGCATAGAAGATATCACTGATCCTCTTGTAATTGACTGATCTTGCAACCAAACCATAATTTCAATAGTTGCCAATATAAGGAGCCATATCAAGACTTCTAATATATCTACTAACGCAAGATTTTTTTCTAATCTCAAACCACTGAGATCTGACACGACCAGAGCAGGTTCCGTATAATAAAAGACTTCATCTGATGAGAGTAATAAGCAATTTTTTAAATCAATTTCTGTGTAATACAAATTTCTTACAAATGAGATATCCATTGGCACTAATTCACATAAATTAGATATATCAGGTATTAACTCAACCTCTAGTAAATCAACATAAATCACACTGTAGGCATATACTGAGTGAACTAAAAATACATAGCAGAATATTCTAACTGAGTACATTATCCTACTGAACATAGGTCGACTGAAAGCCTGATCTGACAGAAGATAAGTTTCAAGCTCAAATAGAAAAAGCAAAATCAACCAGGCTGACTCATCTATTGTGGTAGCAAATGCTCGTGTCCACTCAAGAAATGAGCCACCATTTCTCATGGTATATGATGCAATTGTTATATCATCTATTATGTAAAGGATGAAATTAACAAACAATAAACTATATATAGCTATTTTTAAATATTGACGAAAATCTAATTTAGCGATCATTAATCTTATAATGACTAAAGATTAATAATTTTCTGGGGGTGTCATTCTGGCTCTACTTGGGGCCCAGAATGGTTTTTCTTTAATCGTACATCGTGCCACTTTAT
>CABXJW010000035.1 GCA_902512585.1 uncultured Woeseiaceae bacterium
GTTTTATCAGTTAATTCATGCAGTCCATAGCCAACAAGAATTCTTTGAATCTTAATTAATCTGGTGAGATTTTTGAATAAAGACATATTTTAGTTAACTGAATTGAGTAGCCGACTTAATTTTATTTCAAAACGGTCGACATCATCTCTTAATTTATTTACCGCTTTTTGAAACTTACTGAACTCATATTGACTGGGAAGAATTTGTTTCTCCTCTTGCAAATATTCTGAGATATTTTGTTCGATTATTTCTTGTGAGTTTGTCAACCAAGTTGAGAATTTCTCATTAGCTTTTCCCATGCCTCTTGCAGTTACATCACCAACTACATTGGATAATTCCTCTTCAATATCAGGTTTTGCATATTGCATTAATCTCTGAAATTTCTGGCCTGTAGCTATGTCACCCTGAAAATTCAGTTGCCCATCTCTTACTGCATCTTCAGGATCGTTATTTATCAGACCAACAAATGTTAACAAAGATCCAGTAATTTGAAGATCATATTCTGATGGTTCGGTTAGTATCTGCAAACTATTGTTTGACATAATTAAATTTAAATTGTGTTTAGTATCCTTTATTCTCATGCAAAAAATTTTACCTTCAAGTTCATTACTTAGTTGTAGCGCAGGAGTTATTGTATTTATTTGACGATTTATTATATGAATAAAAGGATTTAGTATGCTTTCAATTAAGTTCATCAGAATTTATAACCTTCGTGCAAGGCTACTATACCGCCAGTGAAGTTTTGAAATCGACATCGTTCTAAATTAGCTTCTTCCATCATAGTTATTAATGTATTTTGATCCGGATGCATTCGAATAGATTCAGCTAGATAGCGATAACTATCGGCATCTTTTGCGACTAAATCACCAAGGAAAGGTAAAACTTTGAATGAATAAAGATCATATATTGGTTGTATGACACTCATGGGTTTTGAAAATTCCAAAATTAATAATTTACCACCAGGCTTGAGCGTTTTGTATATTGAATTCAGTGCCTGTTGCTTATTGGTCACATTTCTCAATCCGAAAGCGACAGTAATTAAATCAAAGCTATTTTCATGAAAAGGGAGATTTTCAGCATTAAGTTGAATTATCGATAAATTATTTGATGCACCAGCATCAATAAGTCTTGCTCTACCTTCTTCTAACATGGATAAGTTGATATCAGCTAAAACAACATGGCCACTATTACCTACTTGCTTTGTGAAGGCTTTAGCCAGATCTCCAGTTCCTCCAGCGAGATCGAGGACTTGATAGCCTTTTTTGACAGATGCCTTTTCTATTGTGTGTTTCTTCCATAACCTGTGTAAACCAGCTGACATGAGATCATTCATAACATCATAGTTATTCGAAACAGAGTCAAATACATCTTTAACGTGAGATGCTTTTTCTTCCCTGGCGACTGTTTTATAGCCAAAGTGAGTAGTATTCTTTTTCATTGATTATTAAATTTTAGTTAAAGAGCGAGTATACCCAGATGCTCTGAGTTGGTCGAGGTAACCCTGCCATAATTCATCACGATCACGACCTAGTTTTTGAAGATATTTCCAAGTATACAGTCCACTATCGTGTCCATCATCAAATATTAATCTTAACGCATAATGGCCGACTGGCTCTACAGTCTTAATAATTACATTTTCTTTATTCAATTGGAGTTTTGCCTGATCTGGATTATGACCCTGTACTTCTGCCGAGGGGGAGTGCACTCGGAGAAATTCAAATGAAAAATCTACAACTTTATGATCAGAGAAAGTAATTGATAGTATTTTAGATTTACTACGTAATTTTATTTCCAGTGGCGCCTCTACCATGTATCTTTTCCTAGAGATGTCGCTATAAAATATAGCGACTTAAATCCTCATTTCTGGATAATTCTGTTAGATGCTCATTAACATAATTTTCATCAATTTTTATAATGCTTCCTTCTATTTCTGAAGCTTCAAAAGAGACTGTTTCGAGTAATCTTTCCAGAACAGTATGTAGTCTTCTGGCGCCAATGTTTTCTGTATTTTCGTTTACATCATAAGCAACCTCTGCAAGTCTTTTTACACCATTTTTAGAGAACTTTAGATCCACCCCTTCAGTTTTTATGAGCGCAGTATATTGAGTGGTCAAAGATGCATCTGGCTCAGTCAATATACGAATAAAATCCTCGGTTTTTAATGATTTTAACTCTACTCTAATTGGGAAACGGCCCTGTAATTCTGGGATTAGATCTGATGGTTTAGATACATGAAATGCCCCAGAGGCAATAAACAAGATGTGATCAGTTTTTACCATGCCATATTTTGTATTTATTGTGGAGCCCTCTATAAGCGGCAAAAGATCTCTCTGCACACCTTCTCTGGAGACATCTGCGCCCATCCCTTCTGAGCGTTTTGCTATTTTATCTATTTCATCTAGAAAAACTATACCTTGTTGCTCAACCGCGTCAATCGCTTGAGTTTTTAATTTTTCTTCATCAAGCATTTTAGCAGCTTCCTCAGTTACTAAAATTTTCATAGCATCTTGCACTTTCAGTTTTCGAGTTTTAGTTTTATTATTCGAAAGATTTTGAAACATTCCTTGTAGTTGATTAGTCATTTCCTCCATTCCTGGTGGAGCCATTATCTCAATACCAACAGGAACTGCTTGGATTTCTAATTCAATTTCTTTGTCATTTAGTTTTCCTTCTCTAAGCATTTTACGAAATTTTTGTCTTGTATCTGGCATATTCGATGAATCAGTATTATTCGAGCTTGGAAGAAGGGCGTCAAGCACACGCTCTTCTGCTGAATCTTCAGCACGATGTTTAACTTTCTCCATTTCATTTTCACGAGTAATTTTAACTGATACATCAATCAGGTCACGAATAATGCTATCAACTTCTCGACCTACATAACCAACCTCGGTAAATTTGGTAGCTTCAACTTTTATAAATGGAGCCTTAGCTAACTTTGCAAGCCGTCTTGAAATTTCGGTTTTACCTATACCTGTTGGTCCTATCATGAGGATATTTTTAGGAGTAATTTCACTCCTTAGAGGCTCATCAACGTTTGATCTTCTCCAGCGATTTCTTAGTGCGATAGCTACCGCTCTTTTTGCCTCGTCTTGGCCAATGATATGATTGTCTAGCTCTTGGACTATTTCTCTAGGTGTCATTTGGGACATAATAATTTTCCGTTGTAAGTTATTTTTCAGCTAATTTTTCAATAGTGATTTGGTCATTGGTATAAACACAAATCTCACCAGCAATTTTTAATGATTCTGTGACAATAGTTGCAGCATCTAATTTGGTATTTTTTAATAGCGCTAATGCTGAGGCTTGGGCAAAAGCGCCACCAGAGCCGATAGCCATAATGTTATTTTCAGGCTCAATAACGTCGCCATTACCTGAAATAATAAAAGATGATTCTTTATCTGCAACACACAGAAGAGCTTCTAGACGCCTTAATCTCTTGTCAGTACGCCATTCTTTCGCTAATTCGATTGCCGCTCTAGTAAGATTTCCATATTGTTCGATTTTACTCTCAAATAATTCAAATAAGGTAAAAGCATCAGCTGTTCCTCCTGCAAAACCAGCAATTACCTTTCCTGAGGCAAGAGTTCTAACTTTTTTTGCATTGCCTTTCATTACAGTATTACCAAGACTTACTTGACCATCACCTGCTATTGCCACTTCTCCATTACATCGAACAGAAACGATAGTTGTACCTCGAAATTGCTCCATTATATTACCCTCATTTTTGTGAATTATTGATTAACTTACAATAATCACAATAGATTTATTTTTTCCGCTTTAATCGTGCTCGCGGATGAGTTTTATCATATATCTGGGCAAGATGTTGAAAATCAAGGTGGGTGTATATTTGAGTGGTGCTTATGTTAGCATGACCGAGTAGCTCTTGAACCCCCCTAAGATCATGACTTGATTCAAGAAGATGTGTTGCAAATGAATGTCTTAAAAGGTGAGGGTATACATTGGTTGTAATGCCTTGTTTTTTTGCCCAATAATTGATTCTTGATTGAATTGATCGAGGGCTCAATCGGTCACCTCTATTACTCACAAACAAGGCGCTATCATCATCAGTGCTTTTTTTACAATTCAGCCATTCAATTATTGCCTCAATTGCATAACGACCGATTGGAACAATGCGCTCTTTATTTCCTTTACCAATTATATTAACTGTTGCATCTGTTAGATCGATATCAGTTATATCAAGATTAACAAGTTCTGCTAGTCTCAGACCTGAAGAATATAGTAACTCTAATATGGCTTTATCTCTGAGGGCAATAGGACTGGTATCTTTTATATCCAGTAACTTCGTTATTGTATCAGCATCTAAATTTTCAGGTAATCTTTTTTCAGATTTGGGAGGGCGTATACCTTGAGCAGGATTATTATTTAGGACTTTTTCTCGAACTAGATATCGAAAAAGAGCTCTTATTGAAGATATACTTCGCTGTATACTTTTTGGATTTAATCCCTTTCTGAATTGGGAGGCACTGAATGCTCTAATATCTTCAGCATCAATGTCTGACCAAGATTTTAAATTTTTCTCCTCACAAAAAGTAAAAAAAATCTCCAAATCTCGCATGTAATTTTTACAGGTATGAACTGATAATCTTTTTTCTGATTTTATATAGATTGTAAATCTATTAATCCAATCATTTTCTCTATTTATAGTACTCCCCATTAATTGAAATTATATATCTTTTTTAATCTCTTGATCTCGCTGAATAGCACGAGAAATAAGATTTCCAATTAAACTCAAATAATCCATGCTCATATCCGGGTTAAATCTCATTTCATCATTACTACCAATAGCAAGAAATCCATAATAGTTTTTAATGAATAGAGGTATAAGGGCACTAGAACGAATATTTTTAGAGTTTCGAAATAATAATTTATATTGTTGACCTGTGAGAAGATTGCAACGAGGAGATTTGTTTTTTAAAAAAGATTGAAAGGTATCTAAGGATTTATCTTTTTTATCTATTTGTAAAACAAAATCAGGTTTTTTGAAATTTAATTTTTTGAATATAACAAATGAAATATATTCTATCTCGAAATCATTAAAAAGTGAGTTATAAGTGATTTCAAAGGTATTTTTTTGAGAGCCAGAAGAAATTAAGGAGGCAGCAAGAGATTGAATTTTTTGTGATATGATATCATTCGCTGATGCTGTCTCAATAAACTGGATTAATTTATCTTTTTGAGCTTTATTTTCTTTTCTCAGTATCTCAATTTGACGCTCAATTAAGGAAATGCTCCCTTTTTCGTCATGAGGTAGATTGAGCTGACTAAGTAAATTATTTTTATCATCAAAGAAGTGCTTATTTTTTATCAAATATGATTCAACTTTCTCAGCTTCTGATTTTTGTTTCTTTGAAGTTTTTTTATTTTTCATTTTAACAATTAATCCTGATTAACTAATTAATATTATCAATGATGTTTAAAGACATTATGTGTTAATTATCTTTGTTTTGATTTATTAAGCTAGCCTTTATTCCTTCCAATGGGTTTTTATACAATAATTTTACTTTTAGCTCTTTATTTAGTTTCTTGGTATCTAGGCGTCTCGATTCAGTTAGAAAAGAAACTCTTGATTTATTCCATGTTTTTAATGCCTCTTCATGTGATATTTCTCTAGGTTGATTAATTCCTTTCAATTTACAAATTGTTTTGACAAACCAAGAGTTACTTCTAAAATCACCATCTGATATGTTGTAAATGCCAGAAGCATTTTTTTCTGTTAATGCAGCTATACAACAATTTGTTAAATCCCTGATATGAATCCGATTACTCGGTTTGGCTTCGTCTTCATTAATTATTGAATATTCTTTTTCAAGCTTTTCGAGACCAAGTCTATTTGGGCCATAGATACCTGAAACTCTTAGTATTACCAATTTAATTTTATATTTATTACACCAGTTTTCTAGAAAAATTTCTGCTTGCAATCTTTTCTTGGCCCTACTAGTCTCTGGTTTTGGCAATTGATTTTCACTGACAAAGCAGCCTTCTTGATCACCGTAAACTCCAGTACTACTCAAATATACTATTCGATCTGGTTTAGGTGAGATAATTTCTAATAAATGGGTGAGTCTGCCATCTTTTTGTTTATTTGGGTCAGGTGGAACAGTGTAAAGTAATGCATAAGGAGAGGAAATCTGTATAGAATTTGAGGCACAACTGTCAAGATCAATAATATGATAGATTGAGCTGAGAGTATTCTTTTTTGAGCGGCTAATATATGCAGCACTTCCCTCAGGAAGACTCTTTAGAACTGATAATCCAGTATACCCAGCACCTACAATTAAAAAATTCATAATATTTACTTAGTCCTAGTTATAGTTTCTAATGACCAACCCTTTAGAAAAGCCTCATTGGCGGCCTCATTTTTGCCAAGTTTTGATAATACTACTCCTAACGTCATGTAAGCTTCAGGATTCAATTCTATTGCTAATGATTCTTCTAAATAACGATGACTCTGACCCCATAGTTTCCCTTTTATGCATATATTTGCTGCTGCTAGGAGCAGTTCCGCTCGATGACCAAAAGTCTTCATCCAAAGATGAATTTTTTTGATACTTATTTTGGTTTCATCGTAATTCAATGACGTATAAATACAAATTAATTTATATGAGTAGGATTTCTTTAAAAAATTAGTAATAATTATCGAGGCTGTTTCATCATATTTATTTTCAACTAATTTTTGACAATACAAGATAGCAAAATTTTCATCTTTCTTGGTGATGTGATTTGTTGCTTTCCATATATTTTGCAACAATTCGATATTATTAACTGAGCTAATTGCACCGGTAAAAATTTTAGTCTCCAGAGAATGTAGTTCAGATTTATCAAATTTTATGGATTTTTTTAGCATTGGGAATATCTTTCTCAAATTATCCCAGTCCTTTTGCTCAAGATATATTTCTTTGAGTAGGTTTATTGCTTCAGAATTTGCAGGATTTATATCAATGATTTTATTTGTATATTCGAGTGCGGCTATATAATTACTATCTATAAATTGAAATTTTGCTTGTAGAAGCAGGATTGCCTCTTTTGCGTAAGGGAGCCGATCATGGGCCTCTTTAATCCATTTGTCCCTATTATTTTTTGAGTTTATATGATCAGCAGCTAAAGCTGCTTGTGAGTATGCTAGGAGAGGAGTATCACTATAGTTAGACGCTTTTACTGCATATTTTTCTGCTCGCTTATAATTACCCTGCAAAAGATTTAAATAACTTTTCTCGATCAGGGAATTAGCATTTTTTCGTTTATAATTCTGTGCAGTATTAATAAGATGTGATGGTGTTTTTTTAATTTTTGATAGTAGGATTAAAAATGAAAGAAAAATAACATTTAATATAAAGAAAACAACAAGCGACATTTCTATTACATAACTCGAGTAATAGATTGTGATATAGCCTGACTCATCAAGTAATACGCCGGATACAATGGCACTAAATAAGATCGTTACAATTATATAAAAGCCTAATTTCATTTTTTAGTTATTTATATTTTTGGCCAGATTTAATTTGTAATCTCTAATCATTTTTAGCGACTCAGTTATATCTGTTTTTTTATATTGAAAGTCATCATCTATAGCTTTTTTAAGAGAATTTAAAATTACAATAGTTTTGTCCGCTTCTGGATCATAGTATGTTTTTATCCAATCTATAATATCGATTAATAATTCATGATAAATTTCAGTTCTATTATTTAAAATCGCTATCTTTGTTGCGTAGAGCATCTTTCTTAATTCAGCGGCAATTAACATTGCTGGAGGTTTTGGTAATGTGGGATCATTTTGTGAGTTATGGTTTCTTACAATTATAATATTCTGAAATCTTTCTTTTATTTCATTTATTATATTTTGAGACCAAGATGATTGAAGAGTGGGTTCATTATTATTAGATCCACTATCTTCTTTAATTGTAAGCAAGTTTATTTGATCGATAATATTTTCAATAGCATTTAATTTATCATCTTGAGAAGGGATTACTGATGATTTCAGGTGATTTAATTCATTTTCAATAGTATTTTTGATATTTGCAAGACCAGATAATTTAGTATTTTCAAGTTTATATAGAGCTTGTTCGTAAGCGATTATAGTTAGCTCTCTGTTTTCATTGAGACTGTAAAAAGTATTTGCAAGATTTATCAAATACTCCAACTCTGCTAATAACCAGTTTATATTTTGTAATTCAGGCGCTAAATTTTTATCTCTTATTTGATTTTCAGATTGTTTAATTAGGCTTTTTATTGATTGTGAGTTTTTCTGCTGTTGATCTAAAATCTTTTCATAATCATTTTCAATTTTATTGTTTTTCCTTTCTAAATCTTCAATTACCTCATAGATTGAGTTAATTTGCTTGATTGACCTATTAACATTTGTATAGTTATTTTCAAATATAAAATACAAAACAATTATTGACAAAAGAGTTAAAAAAGTGAGTATCAAAAGAGTCACCCAGACTCCTTTTTTCTCTGGTAGGGGATTTATAGGATTTTTCTCAGTCATATGATTTTTCGACTTCTGTGATTTTTTAGTACATTTAATATTGTTTGTACTTGTGTGTCCGACGCAACCGTATACTCTAATTCATCTGAGAAACTTACTATTTCACTGGCAATACGTTCACTGGGAATAATAATATGAATATGCTTTGGGAAAATTAAATTATTTTTCTCTAATATAATAATAAAATTTGTAAACGATTCTTTACTCAAAAATATAATAAATTGAGCATCACCTCTTATACATAATTCGTTTAGGTTAAAAATATCTATTTTTTTATGAGGAAATATTGATCTTTTATATACCTCTATATATTGAACTTTTGCACCTCTTTTTTTTAGCTCACGTTTCAATAAACCTCTTCCAGAGTTACCTCGCACTATGGTTATATTTATATTATTTACATTTTTTAATATTGTACTTTTGAGCAATTCCTCGCTATTAAAGCTCTTCTCTGGACAAAAAGACACATTGATTTGGTTATCTTCTAGGTATTTTTTTGTTGCAGGGCCCACAGCGATTATTTTTTTATCAATGAGATTAATATGATCAATTCCATACTTTGCGGCATTGCTACTGACGAATATAATTATTGATGCATTAAATAATTTTCTTATATTATTTTTGATAATTGAATTATGGAGTGGTTGTATATTTATTGCAGGAAATGAAATTGGCGAACCACCATGCTGTTTGATGGCATTTATTAAGGGATAGCTTTGATCAACAGGTCGAGTAATTATAA
>CABXJW010000036.1 GCA_902512585.1 uncultured Woeseiaceae bacterium
TATGCATTTAAAGCGCAAAGTATTGATGATGATGTTGGTTTTAATATTCTTTCCCGTGAAACCTTCTTATTACTAAATAATGTTCTTCTTGTTATAGCTGCTACATTAATATTACTTGGAACATTAGCACCATTAGTATTGGAAGTATTTAATGCAGGTAAAATTTCTATTGGTCCGCCATGGTTTGAACTAGCTATGATCGTCCCTATGTTACCTCTGATAATATTAATTGGTGTAGGTATGAATACATCATGGATTAAACAATCAGCAATGAGTCTACAAAAAAAATTATTACTGCCAGTATTTCTATCCATATTAATTGGAATTATTGTTCCTTTGTATTTTTATGGTGATATAAGTTTATTATTATCCATAGGGTCAGTAGCAGCTACCTGGATAATAATTGCATCAATATTACCTATTTATAGTCAATTGCAGAGTTTTTCAAATACAAAAAAGATCAACAGATCTGTAATTGGTATGTCGATTGCTCATTTAGGTTTAGGATTATTTGTGTTTGGTGTTGTGATTGTTTCATCATTCGGAATCGAAACCGATAGAAGTTTCAAACCAGGTGAATCAATAAGTATAGCCGGTTATGATTACAAACTGAGGGGCCTTAAAAATGTTTCCGGGCCAAATTATACTGCTGTTGAGGCAGAAATAGATATATCAAAAAATAATAAATTCTTAACGCAACTGCGCCCACAAAAAAGAACTTATCGTGTGCAACAAAGTCCGATGACAGAAGCGGGTATCTCAGCCGCATGGAATAGAGACTTATTCGTAGCTCTTGGGGAAGACTTAGGGGATGGATCTTGGAGCATTAGAGTGCAATACAAACCTATGATCAGATGGATATGGTTTGGTTGTTTTGTAATGGCATTAGGTGGACTGATTGCCATCAGTGATAAACGGTATAGAAATATTAGATAAATAAATGTAATTAAATGAATATAAAATTTTACATACCAGTAATTATTTTTATCATTATGCTACCAATATTTATTGTTGGTTTAAGTAGAGATAAATCTGAGCTTCCATCTCCGCTAATAGGAAAATCAGTACCAGAATTTACTTTACCTTCACTCTTAGATCCTGCTGAATTAATTAATCAAAGTAGCTTAAAAGATAAATTTATTTTACTTAATGTATGGGCGACATGGTGTGTTGGCTGCCGTGAGGAGCATGATTTTTTGGTAGAATTATCCAAATTAAATATTCTACCTATTATTGGATTAAATTGGCGTGATGATAGAGATAATGCACTAACTTGGTTAAATGAATTGGGCAATCCCTATGCATTAACAATTGAGGATAAGGCTGGTCGAACAGCTATTAATCTGGGTGTTTATGGTGCACCTGAATCTTTTTTAATAAATCCAGAAGGAATAATTGTATACAAGCATTTAGGACCTTTAACTACTAAAATATGGGAAAATAGATTCATGCCACTCATGGGTCAGACGAGATGAAAAAATTATTGATAATGCTAATTATTCTATTTTGTTCATCTATCGTTATAGCAATTGATAAAGGACCTGTATTTGGTGACCCTAAATTACAAGCAAGATATGAAAATATTATATCTGAGGTCCGATGTTTAGTTTGCCAAAATCAATCAATCAAAAGCTCTAACGTATTTTTAGCAGTTGATTTACGTAATGAAATAAAAAACTTACTTTCAGATGGTAAATCAGACAATGAGATTGCAGAATTTTTAGTTGATCGTTATGGAGAATTTGTTCTTTATAGGCCAAGATTTGTAGGTGTTAATATCATCCTCTGGTTAGCACCATTATTTTTTTTACTAATTGGTGCAATGATAATTTTTAATATTGTAAAATCTAAGACTCAGCTCACTACTGACAGTTTAACCGGATCAGATTAGTATGCTGTATATTTGTTTTTTATTAATACTAATGATTGCTTTTATTTTTATTGGTATGGCTTATACATCCAACGGAAATAAAATAAATCGAATATTATTAACTTTATTTACTTTTATTTTTATTTCTAGTTTTTCTCTTTATTATTACATTGGTAGTCCAGCATCCACTGATATCAAGACAGCTGAACAAAACATTGAAACTATAATTAAATCTATGGAGGTTCGAGTTAATGATTTTCCTGATGATGTTAACGGGTGGGCATTGTTAGCAAATAGTTATACAATTCAAGAGGATTTCACGAAAGCATTTTTTGCATTTGAACAATTAATATCATTAGAAAATAATAGTAATGATGAATCACTAGCCAATTATGGGGAGTCCTTGATTCAATCTGGTGATGTTGATTATCTTAAAAAAGCAGATGAACTCTTTGAATTATCGCTTGGTATCAATAAATATAATACGAAAAGTCTTTTTTATGGTGGTATTACTGCAATAAGTAACGGTAATGCTAAGCTGGCAATTACTAGGTGGGAACAATTGCTAGCTTTATCACCACCAGATGATATTAAATCAACCCTTCAAGAAAAAATTAATGAATGGGGCGGAAGCGAATACTCAGAAAGTAATGTAAATTTGCAATTTTCAATACATGTTAATATCAAACCTGAGTTGCAGATCACATTATCAAATTATCCAAATAAAAAGCTATTCATAATAGCTAGGGACCCACAAAATCCAATTCCACCGATTGCTGTAACAAAAAATAATGTTGAATCCAGAATCTATAGCCTTGATGATACAAATGTTATGATTGCAGGGACCAAACTGAATAATTTTAAACAATTAGAATTTATAGCAAGAATATCTTTATCTGGGGACCCACTGGACAGATCTGAGTCTTTAGCAGCTTCAGTTATTATAGAAACTAAAAATACAAATGATATCGTACTTAACATAGAGTGACAGTGAACATGAGCAATGAAATTCTAGAAGATGCTTCAAAATGTTTTGCATGTGGTCCTAATAACCCAATTGGTTTAAAAATAAATTATACCTTGGATAATCAAAATAGATGTGTTGGGTACTTTGAAGCTAATGAGAATCATGTTGGTTATGAGAATACAGTTCATGGGGGCATCATCTTCACTACGCTTGATGATGTAATGGCAAATGTATTGTATTTGAATCAAATAAAAGCCTATACGGCTAAATGTGATATTCGTTATCGACAGCCTCTCAAAACAAAGCAGAAAATTAAATTGATTGGGTGGATTGTTTCAGAAAAAAGACGGTTGGTAACCCTTAAAGGTGAGGCAATTTTGTGCAACAATCATAAAGTTATTGCTGATTGTGAAGCAAAATTCATGCTCGTTGAGTAATCATTATGAACAATAAAAAAATACTTTTAGACCAACTTAAGTTACCACTAATTGGATCTCCAATGTATATCGTATCTGGTCCAGATTTAGTAATAGAGCAATGCAAAGCAGGTATTATTGGTTCTTTCCCTGCACTCAATGCAAGACCAAAAGAAATCTTAGATGACTGGCTTATAAGAATTTCTGAAGAGTTAAGTGCATATAAATTAGCAAATCCAAATATTAAAATTGCACCTTATGCAGTCAATCAAATTGTTCATCAAAGCAATGATAGGCTTATGTTTGATATGGAGCTATGCGTAAAACACAAAGTACCAATAGTAATTACCAGCTTAAGACCTCCTGGTGAAGTGGTTGATGCAGTTCATAGTTACGGTGGTCTTGTTTTTCATGATGTGATTAGCATCAAGCATGCTAAAAAAGCTTTAGATCAAGGTGTTGATGGTATTATAGCAGTTTGTGCTGGAGCAGGAGGGCATGCAGGCACATTAAGTCCTTTTGCATTAGTAAAGGAAATTAGAGCTATATATGATGGAATTTTGATTCTTTCTGGAAGTATGAGTTGCGGTCAAGATATATTGGCAGCCCAATGTATGGGTGCTGACCTTGCTTATTTCGGTACTCGTTTTATCGCTACAAAAGAGGCTAATGCTGTATCTGACTACAAAGATATGATTGTACAAAGTAATGCAGAGGATATAATTTACTCCTCTCTGTTTACTGGTATTCATGGTAGCTATCTAAAAGGAAGTATTGTAAATTCAGGTTTAGATCCTAAATCTTTAGTAGATGGCAGTAAAAATAATATGGATTTTGGCTCTGCGGCTAACAAGGCCAAAGCCTGGAAAGATATCTGGGGGGCAGGTCAGGGAGTTGGTACAATGAAAGATATACCAAGCGTAAAGGATCTAATAGACAGACTGTCTATTGAATATGATTCAACACTAAATGAGCTTACTAATTAACTCAATGCAAACATCTGTGAGCTCTTTTTTATTGGTTGGGCTTGGTGGTGGAATTGGTGCTATGTCTAGATTCGGTGTATCAATCTTAGCAAATCAATTTACCATCATACCCGTTATAGGTACGCTCATATCAAATACTCTTGGGTGTTTAATAATGGGTGCAATTTTCCAATTGTTATATGTAATGGCTATTGATAGTTCGAATGAGCTATTAGTTGAACAAAATAGATTATTCTTCGCAGTTGGTTTTTGTGGGTCATTTACAACACTATCAGCGGTAATTCTTGATGCCAAACAATTGTTTGATATTAACCAATATATTCAAGCGTTTATGTATCTCTTTGGGACAATGTTTTCCAGTATAATATTTTTCTTCTTTGGCGTATTTCTTATTAACTACTTTATTCAGAACCAATAAATTACATATATTAAATTGTTGAATCAGGGCGTATTGGCGACCCATCAAAGAAACGTTTTAATTTAAATGCATCGAGGTTTATTTCGTTAGAATTTTGTATTAATGAGGCTATTGTTTGTCCTGCTGCTGGGCCAATACCAAAACCATGACCACTAAAGCCTGTACCAACATAAAAGCCAGGAATTTGCTCCAATTCACATATTATTGGGACAACATCTGGTGTAGTTTCGACCATACCAGCCCAAGATTCAATAATTTCAACATTTTGTAATTCTGGAAATACATCACCTAATTTATTACTTATTTCATTGATGATTGAATTATTAGGTTTAGGATTAAGTACTCGACAATTTTCAAAAGGAGTTATTTCATCCATCTTCCATTTCTTTGGCATTTTTAATTCATCAAAAAATTCTTGGCCTATTGATAATCTTAATGCGTTAAATTCCTTCCATAATGCTCTTAAATATTTAGGCGCATATCTGAATGTATTTGGCGTAATACTGTGATCTAAAACTGAACCATGAGCTACTGTATAGCCACCATCTACGCGCTTTCTTATTCCAATATTCTTATCAAAAATATTTCCTTTAATTGGGGTATCAATTGCACTAGTTCTAACAACCGTACTGCGCACTTTTAATTGTGGTAAATTTACTCCAATTGATTGACAGAATAAAGATGACCAAGCTCCGGCAGCACAAAGAACAACTGGTGTTTTTATGATTCCATCCTCAGTAATAACGGCTGATATTTTACCACCCGATTTTTCAATTCCCCTTACAGCACAGTTTGTCTTTATTACTGCACCTTGTTTTATTGCGCCACGAGCAATAGCTAAACTGGCATGCTGTGGCTCAGCACGGCCATCAGTATGAGTAATGATTCCACCAAGCCAGTTTTTAGCGCCATTACCGGCCTGTTCATATAATTCTTTTTTTCCAATTAACTTGGTATGAATATCATATGTCTTTGCTAGTTTTAACCAAGAATCAAAAGCAGTTATTTCTTTGTGCGAATAAGCCGTATAAAGACAGCCTTCTTCTCGATACCCTACATCTTCGCCTAGTTCTTTAGAAAGATTACGCCATATATCCAAACTTTTTAGCATCATTGGTATTTCACGTTCATCTCTACCCTGAACTCGAACCCAACCCCAGTTTCTACTTGATTGTTCTCCGGAGATATATCCCTTCTCACATAAACAAACATCTATTCCCTGCTTAGATAAATAATATGCCGCAGAAATACCTACGATTCCACCACCAATGATAACAACGCTAGATTGCTGCGGAAGATTAGCTTCATATTGATACCCATTTAGCCACGTATCGTTTACTTGATCGGTTATAATCATGAGTTAATTTCTATTATAGTTATGGATTCCTGCAGCATATGCGATACTCTTTTACTATTATTATAGTATGTTGTAGAAAATTATTTAATAACCTTAAGAAGAATCTTATGAATAAAAATTCCATAATTATGATTTTCACTTTATTCATGATTTTAAATGGATGTGCAACTCCAGAAACTCCAAATAAATTTGGACTTTTGGAGAGTAGCGCAATAAATATGAACGGTTATTGGGAGTATATTGGCGATTACAATGAAAATGAAAAACAAATAATTTCTGCTATCAAGGACAGCAGTGGTGTTGTTTATCGTGCAATAAAAACTACTGGAGTCTTTGATGGAAAGTCAAACGAAAAAGTACGTAAGAACTCACGTGGAGTTGCCCACCTATTTTTTGAAAACTCAAAAAAAATTCAAATAACCCAAACAAATTACTCCATATTCATCAATTTTGATCGTTCAATTGTAGAAGAGTATAGTTTTGGTGAGTTAAAAAAGATTCAACTCGGAAATGTTTCTGCCATGCGATCTTCTGGTTGGGTTGATAAATCTTATTTTATAGAGACTCTTGACGCATACGGAATGAAAATAACTGAAAAATATAGCTTAACAGCGAACAATAATTTAGAGAGAATAATTATTTTCAGGGACAATAAAATGAATGATGTGAAGATTGAGCAGTTATATCAAAAAACTAAGTAGTATTTCTGTAGTGGATTAGCTCAGCATTCATCCAGAGTTTATCATTTCTGTATTGCTGAATACGCACTGGTAAATAATCTAAATCTATCGCGCACCAGAGAATTGACATTTTAGAAGATCCGCTCGCTTGATTCTGGATACCAATAACATTATATGTTCCCGTCGGTACCTCGATAGTTTTTTCGGGTAATATTTTTGCTTTTATTTCCTTGATTTTATCACCTTCATGAAGGCGGTATATTTTTGTTTTTCGGTCATTTTTCAAATCATTCATGATCGCGTATTTCAAGGTAATGCGATCATAAACATTCTGACTCAATGGAAAAGAAGAGCTTAATTGATTCTCTCGTACATACAAAATATTATCTTGCCAGTTGAAATCTAATTGTAATTCTTTTTCTTTGGATGAGAGTGTATCCAATGAATAATATTTATTCGGTCTTATATAAGTATTGTAAATTTTAAATTCAGCTGTTTCTGTTACAACACCTTTCAAGAAAGCCCCTATAAGACCGGTAGTTTTTAACTGATTAGATATCAGAAAACCATCAGCATCAGTTAATTTTACTGACGTTTTAAGTTCACCGGTAATGCCTCGAACAGATACTTTATAATCTGCCTCATGCGGATGAAAAAATGAAATATCATCGCCATAAACTGAGGTTATATAGCCTAGCAAACACGAGATAAAACAATACAGATATAATGATTTTGTTTTAGCGTGTATCACAAATTTAATGTAAGTGCTCATTTGATTCTTTTGTTAGCTGATTCATCGTATCTTGTATTATATTTCTATGCTCTTCCATTTCTACTAAACTACAATCCTTAGGTATTTCGTATGGCTTACCAATCATTATAATTATTCTTGAAAATGGCTTTGGAATAAAAAAATCATCCCATCTATTGAGTTTCCAATAGTTATTAGAAGCGCATGCCATCGGAATAATTGGGGTTTGATTAATTTTAGCCATCAATGTCACTCCACTCTTAAATGTAAATTTAGGTCCTAATGGTCCATCAGCCGCCGTTACGATAGAAACACCTTGCTTTATAATATTATGTATCCCCATCATAGCTGATGCCCCAGTTCTTACTGCTGACCCTCTGATAACATGTGCACCAGATTTTTTGGCAATTGTTGCCGGTATTTCTCCATCGACAGAAGGAGAGACAATAAAACCCCCATTAAAACCTTTTTTTATCCAAGATAGAATCAATGTTAAACATACGAAACTATGACCATGCCAGTAACACGGAGCGGTTACAATTTTATTCATGATGATATCTTCGACTACCTCATTATC
>CABXJW010000037.1 GCA_902512585.1 uncultured Woeseiaceae bacterium
ATTGGGTATGCTAGATAGTGACAATGATGTCAGAGGCGCTATTGTAAGGGCATTGATAGCTTCTATTAATAATGAAGTAGCAGCTATGCAACCGAGTGATGAAGAGCTAATCAATTATTACCATTCATCTCAAGAGCGATTCACTTATCCAGGCGCTATAGCAGTAAAAGTTTGGACTGCTGATACAGAAAAAGATGCACTATCGTTGCAAACTGCTATCCAAAAAAATCAGGCTTTAATTAATAGGACAGGTATTCGTCACTTAAAAAATATTCCTGAAGGCTTACTGACCATGAATAAACTCAGAGAATATATTGGACCAACACTTGTCTCTTTGATAACAAAAAATTCTGGGCAAAAAGCAATTATTAATTTATCTCAAGGAAGATGGTATATCATAGAAATAGTTCAGAAAAAAGAATCAATTACAACGCCATACGATCAAATAAAGAACCAAGTAACTAACGAATATTTGAGATTCAAAGCTGATGAGAAATTAAGAGAATACATCAATAACTTGAAAGAAAACGCAAGAATTACAATATCTGATTTTAATGCATATTAAATCATTCATTAAAATCATATTGTTTATAATAACTTGGTTAAGTATAGCCTCAAACTCATTCGCTCATACCAAGAGTGAGAGTT
Source organism: uncultured Woeseiaceae bacterium (assembly GCA_902512585.1). Classification (GTDB taxonomy): domain Bacteria; phylum Pseudomonadota; class Gammaproteobacteria; order Steroidobacterales; family Woeseiaceae; genus SP4260. Next base: position 649 of record CABXJW010000037.1, read on the forward strand.
ACTCAAATTGGACTCTCTTCAATGATAGTATAACTGGTGTCATAACTATCCCAAGTCACGAAGTGACTCGATTACCTAGAATATCTCAAAACACTAACTCTTTCTCTTCATTATTTCTTGAGCATGCAGTTGATAATATATACGTCTATAGCAATCAAACTGCTTGTATACTCGGATCAAATAATGTCCTGAAAGCATCCGAGGGATTTATAAGAGTCGAATTGCAATTTGATTGTCCACAAGCCCTTCCTACAAGCATTGATTACAGGGCAATTTTTGAACTATCGCCTTCACATTCACATTTCGCAAAAATCTATCATCAAGGACAATTAATTTCGGAACAATTAGTAAATAATGCGTCACTCCCTTGGAAAATAGATACCGATGAAACTGTAGACAAAAATCAATCATTTACCAGTTTTTTTGTACTTGGCATGGAACACATAATGGGTGGATATGATCATCTAGCATTTTTATTCGGAATACTCTTAGTTGCTGCCTCCATTAAACGAAGTATTATAGCAATTACTGGTTTCACAATAGGGCACAGTGCTAGTTTATTTGCAGCTACTTCTGGCATGGTCACAACCAATAGTCGCATCGTGGAGATTGTTATAGGCTTCACCATTATGTTAATGGCAATTGAGTACAGTAATTATAAAGGTAATACCAAATCATTACTTACCACTGGTTTTACAATTCTTTTATTTGGATTAGGCTTGACAGCTTTCTATTTTGATAAAATTTCAATTCAAAACCTAATTTGTTATTTTGGCTTAGGATTATTTTCATACAGCTATTTAAATCTTTGCAAAATTTCTCACAATCATTCCACTAAAAACACCCGTTATCTACTACTAACAATGGCCCTTTTATTTGGTTTTGTACATGGCCTAGGATTCGCCGGGTTTCTCAGTGAAACCGGTGTAACTAGTGACAACATTCTTTGGCCACTACTAGGATTTAATCTGGGATTAGAATTTGGGCAAGTTTGCATTATCAGTCTATGTTGGGTCATCTACTCCAAAGCAGAGTCCTATATTAGGGAACCACTTCCATCTATTCTTTCTGGTAGTTTATTTGGTCTCGGCTTTTTTTGGCTCTTAACAAGAACTTTCACTTAAAAGGTTATTCATAATGGAGCATGAAGGTTACGTGACATTAATTCCAACATTAGTTGTAATCACGGCAGCGATTATTTCTCGCCGGCCTGTAGCTTCAATAATTTTGGGAGTTATTATTGGTATCTTACTCCACTCTCCTAGTGAGCTTTTAAGTTCATTCGCTGAAATCTCAGTGACCACTATGCAAGATCCACAGATTGGCTGGATCATTATAGTTTGTGGATTAATGGGTAGTCTTTTTTATCTGTTAATGGCTACTGGAGCAGTAAATGCTTTCACGATGAAGATGGCTACAACAGCTAATACTAGAAATAAATCACTCTTAATCACTTGGTTTCTTGGGTTAACAATGTTCTTAGATGACTACCTAAATGCCATTGTGATTGGTAATTCAATGAAAAAAGTTACTGATAAATACAATGTTTCTCGCTCTATGCTGGCCTATATTGTTGACTCGACTGCCGCACCCACTTGTGTCCTAGTACCAATATCTACATGGGCCGCTTATTTCTCAATCTTACTTGAATCAACTGAGGGTATTTCTATTGGAGAAGGGATATATTACTACATTGCAGCAATCCCTTTTATGTTTTATCCCATTATTGCACTTGTTCTAGTTCCGTTAGTTGCGACAGGCAAATTTCCCTTAATTGGCCCAATGAAAATTGAGGAAAATAAGGCTCGTCAGCTCGCTCCAACAAATCAGATAAATGAACAGAAAACAGAAATTAATCATAAATCGCAAGCTAACTTGTGGGGATTTATCCTTCCCTTGCTGATCCTTATTATTCTTACATGGCTAAATGATATTGATCTCCTTAGAGGTATCATCGCGACATTAATCATAACTGTACCAATAATGATTGGATTAAAATTTATTGATATGAATAGTGCTTTTGATGCAATTCTTGATGGGTTTAAGGTTATGATACCTCCATTAATGATTGTTATTGCCGCTTTCATGTTCAAAACAATTAATGATCAATTAGGTTTGCCGCAATTTATTTTAGAAAGTGTTGAGCCGCTGATGTCGCCTATACTTTTTCCAGTCATAGTATTCATAGCCATGGCATTCATGTCTTTTGCAACCGCTTCTAATTGGGGGATTTTTGCAATTGCGATACCAATAGTAATGCCTTTGGGTATAGCTTTAGGCGTTCCACTGCCACTAACAATTGGTGCGCTTATCTCAGCAAGTTCTTTTGGTAGTCATGCGTGTTTTTATACTGATGCAACCGTTCTATCAGCGCAAAGCTGTGGTGTAGACACAATGAAGCATGCCCTTACACAAATACCTTTTGCCATGGTTGCGGCATTTACCGCGTCCATAATTTATATTGGCTATGCTTATATTGTAGTATGATATTTATCAAATGAAGGCTATACAGATCAGATGATTAACTGCTTATTGCAAGCTAAAATATATAATGAATAAAAAAGACATGATGGCCATAAAAACAGGTAATGATTATATAAAGAGTTTGAGAAATCGAAACTTAAATGTGTATTTGCTTGGTGAGAAAATATCCGAGCCAGTTGATCACCCAATAATCAGGCCATCAATCAACGCGGTTGCAAAGACCTACGATCTTGCAACAGAAAATCCCGATCTAGGAACAGCGGTATCACCTTTTACTAAAAAAAGAATTAATCGATTTTTACATATAGCTGAATCTCCAAATGATGTAGTTTTACAAAATAAAATGCAGCGCCGTCTCGGTCAGAAAACAGGCACCTGTTTTCAACGCTGCGTTGGGATGGATGCATTAAATGCATTATTTTCAGTAACACATGAAATCGATGCTCAACATAGTAGTGATTATCATCAAAGATTCAAAAATTTTATTATAAAGATGCAAAATTCTGGATATGTAATCGGTGGAGCAATGACGGATGTTAAGGGTGATCGAAGTTTGGCGCCAAATGAACAAAATGATCCAGATCTTTATGTGCATATTACCAAAAGAACTCGGGATGGAGTCTATATTAGTGGGGCAAAAGCGCATCAAACGGGCTGTATAAATTCACATTGGATGATTGTAATGCCCACCATACGCTTAGGAGTGAAAGATATAGACTATGCAATAGTAGGAGCTATTCCAACCGACGCCAAAGGTATTACTTATATCTATGGACGTCAGTCTTGCGACACACGCTCAATGAATGAAGGTGATATAGATGTTGGTAATGCAAATTTTGCAGGGCAAGAGGCTATGGTTATTTTTGATAATGTATTCATTGCAAATGATAAAATATTTTTAGATGGAGAATATGAATTTGCTGCTATGCTAGTCGAACGATTTACTTGCTATCATCGTCGTAGCTATGTTTGTAAATCAGGTGTAGGTGATGTACTTATAGGTGCAGCTGCAACAATCGCAGAATACAACGGCGTGGAGAATGCTTCTCATATAAAAGATAAGTTAACCGAAATGACCCATCTCAATGAAACCATTTATGCAACCGGAATAGCGGCAAGTTATCAATCGCATAAAACAGCCTCTGGTGTTTATCTCTGTGACGATATGTTGGCAAATGTATGTAAGCACCATGTTACAAAGAATACTTATGAAATAGGTCGTTTATCACAAGATCTCGCTGGTGGATTAGTTGCTACACTTCCATCAGAAAAGGATCTTAATCATCCAGAAATTGGAGGCATGTTAAATAAATATTTAAAGGGTATAAAAGATATTCCAACAGAAAGTCGTATACGCATTCTTCGTCTAATTGAAAATATGACATTAGGGAGAAATGCTGTTGGCTATCTTACAGAATCATTGCATGGCGCAGGCTCACCGCAAGCTCAGCGAATTCAGATTAATCGTGAAATGCAAATTAATTTTAAAAAATCCTTGGCGCAAGAGCTGGCAGGAATCAATGCCACTAAAGCGGAAACCATTACTAATCAATTATCTGGTTATCTGGCTAAGGTTTTTAAATCTTCAGAGATATAATAACTATGCAAAGAATTTTAAAATATTTTCCAGGAATGAACTTGTTACTCAGCTCGTCGGCGGCAATTATTGTAATTATATTCTTGTCCTTCGTTTTAGCTAATCCAGATTTAGTAGATGATTTTGCTAACTTCTGGAAAAAAATAATTGCCCAGAATTTTGCTGCTTACCTTATTTGGATAGTGACCATTGTTGCCATATTTAATATAGGTATTGCTTTGACTCCCTTCGGAAAAATAACTCTTGGTCAGGATGGAGAAAAACCTGAATTTAGTCGATTTTCATGGTTTTCAATGCTATTTGGTGCCGGCGTTGGTACTGGCATTTTATTTTATGGGGTCGCAGAACCTATTTCTCATTTACAAAATAACCCATTCTTAAAATTAGAAAATATTGAACCTATTACAACTCAAGCTGGAGTAATTGCACAACGAATTACTCTATTCCATTGGGGAATCCATGGCTGGGCCTGTTATTCATTTGTTGGGTTATGTTTAGGTTACTTTTCTTATCGTAAGGGCTTACCACTTACAATACGTTCTGCACTTCACCCTATTATTGGTGATAAAATTTATGGAATTACTGGTGATGTCATAGATCTGATTGCTGTGTTTAGCACACTCTTTGGTATCACTGTGTCATTAGGTTTGGGAGCTTCTCAGATGTCCAGTGGATTGGAATATTTATTTGATCTGGAAGTAACATCATCGTTTAAAATTGGAGTTGTATTGGTGGTATCTGCAATTGCTACTATTTCCGTTGTGTCTGGACTGAACAAAGGAATAAAACTTCTCAGTGAGATAAATATATGGTTATGCGTGATTTTACTCTCTTTTATCATATTAGCGGGTCCAACTATGATTATACTTTCTAGTTTGCTATCTGGAACTTTTGATTATTTTACAACCTTAATTCCACTTAGTATCTGGGTAGACCCTTCCGAAGAAAAAACATGGCAAACTACGTGGACACTATTTTATTGGGGCTGGTGGATTTCTTGGGGACCTTTTGTCGGTATGTTCATGGCGCGGATCTCCAGAGGTAGAACTATCAGAGAATATGTTATGGGGACTCTACTCTTCCCAGTGCTTATTGGGTTTGTATGGTTAATTGTCTTTGGTGCTACAGCGCTTGATCTTCAATTAAATGGTCCTGGTGGGCTAGTTGAGGCAGTTAACCAAGACATCACTCAAGCTATATTTACTACTTACGAATTATTAAATATAGAATGGGCTACTTGGATTATTTCCTTACTGACCACAATTTTAATTGCCTCATGGTTTGTTACCTCGTCAGACTCAGCCACACTGATTATTTGTACAATTCTCTGTCTTGGGAAAAAAAATCCACCTCAATTACTAAGAATCTTCTGGGGGGCAGTAATTGGTCTAGTTGCAGGGTTACTTCTTTTATATGGGGGTTTAGGTGCCCTTCAAATTGCTTCGACCTCAATAGCTATCCCATTTTCAGTTATCCTAGTTTTAATGATTTTTGGACTATGTAAATCACTTTATCAAACTGAAAGAAGTTAGTCAGTTGAATTGACAGTCCCCATCATGGCATTATTTCGCTCATAGCTAGGTGGATAACCAAAAAATACTTTATAACTCTTACTAAAATGTGAGACAGAAACAAAACCTGTCTCAGAGGTGACCTCAAGAATACTAAGCGATGTTTGTTGCAAAAGATCTTTTGCTCTTTGTAATCTCAACTGTGAATAATATCGTGAAGGACTACAATTAAGATATTTTTTAAACAATCGTTGTAGCTGCCTAACAGATAAATCGGAGTATGTTGCCAGTTCGTATTGATTAATAGGTTCTCTAATATTAGCCTCCATTAATTGAACTGCTGACGTTAATTGATCTGACATTGATCCAATTAGGTGTTTCAGTGGAATACGTTGTTCATCATGGCCTCGGCGAATTCGATCCGAGATAAACTGTTCTGCAATGGCTGAACTTATAGTGCTATCAAACTGCTCTCTGACAATTTTAAGGATCATATCAAATGGTGCAATTCCTCCCGAGCTCGTATACCTATCTCGATCAATAGTGAATAAATTACGTCGAACATTAATTTTAGGAAATAAATTACTCAGTGTATTTAGCCCATCCCAATGAATACTGCAAGAGT
>CABXJW010000038.1 GCA_902512585.1 uncultured Woeseiaceae bacterium
TGAGCGAGTTGCGCTGCAGGCTAATTCTAGTAAATATTCAAAACAAGTGACAGCTGCCCATACTGACTATTATACAACGATGAATGGAATAAGACGAACGACTTCACTTAACTATAGAGACTACAAACAATTTACCTCAGCAGCGTCAGCTCTTTCAACCACTAGTGGAGGAGCCACATTAGATTTTGGTTATCCTTTAGGAGAATATCAAACAGTTAGTATGGGCTTGAATCTTCAGCAGGTAGAAATGCTATCTTCGAGATATAGTACGCAACAAGCGATTGATTGGGTAGGTAATAATGGTAAATCATATGATGCTGGTAATGGTTTTACTGGGACTAAATTTGGTAACATAGAATTACTAGCTGGCTGGATTTATGATAGTAGAAATAGAACAATATTTCCTGATAGAGGAACAAAACACCAATTCTTCGCGACATTCACGCTGCCAGGAAGTGAGGTGGAATATTGGACAACAAGGTATAACTTTACGAGATATCAACCAATTTATGGACGATGGACAGGTTTGTGGAATGCGCAACTCGGTTACGGTCAAGCGCTTGGTGATACTACTGCATTACCTCCATTCAAACAATTTCATAGTGGTGGTCCAAAATCTACCAGAGGATTTAAAGAGTCGTGGCTCGGTCCAAGGGATACAAATGGAAGACCCTATGGAGGAAATGTATTGGTTGCTAGTCAATTTGAGCTTATAATCCCCATGCCTGATAAATTTTCTAAACAAGCTAGGGCAAGTTTGTTCTATGATATTGGTAATGTTTTTAATACTGGTGAAATAGTTTTTTTTGACAAAGAAGGTGAACCGGTTGAATATACAACATCATTTGGAGATTTAAAGAAATCTGTAGGGATAGCTGTTCAATGGCTAGCCCCAATGGGCTTGTTTAGATTTAGTTATGCTTATCCTCTAAATCGTTATGAGGGCACGGAAAAGTTTTACAAAGATGAGATTGAAAGATTTCAATTCTCAATTGGTCAATCATTTTAATAGCTAGGTATGGATATGGATTTATTGAAAAAATTAACTAAGCACTTTTTTACATCAATCATTGTTAGTTCAATCTTTATGCTCTCTGTTGGTGCTCAAGAACAAAAGATTGGTGTAATTAATTTTCAGGCTTTAATGGAGGGCTCGCCTCAGTTTAGAGAGGTTATGGAGTCATTGGCTGGTGAATTTCAACCTAGGCAAAGAGAAGCTGTGGCTAAATCAAAAGAATTGGAAGAATTAACAGCAAAAATTCAGAAAGATGCAGCTGTAATGGGCGCTTCAGAGAGAGCGAGCGCTGAAAAGGATTTTAGAGAGCTGCAACGCGAAGTAAATCGCCTAGCGACTGAGCTTGAAGAAGATGTTAATTTGAGAAGAAATGAGGAGCTTGGTAAATTACAAAGATTGATATTGGATGCGGTTAATGTATTTGCGCAATCAAATGAATATGACATGATTTTTGCTGACGGCGTTATTTATGCTAGCCAAAGTGTTAATATTACAGGTTTAGTCTTAGAGTCCTTAAACAGTAATACTCAAGATGAAACTAACTAAGATTAACTAATTCTATAAATTACTTTGTATGTGTCAATTCTGAGGAGAATTTATTGGGTTTAAGTTTATCCAAGTTAGCAGTAAAGTTTGGATGTGATCTTTTAGGTAATCCTGAGACTCAAGTAACACATGCTGCAACACTATTATCGGCACAAAAGGGCGCCATTTCTTTTTTTTCGAACCCAAGTTACAAAGAACAATTAATCTCATCAAAAGCTTCAGCAGTTGTGATTGCGAATGCTCATGTTGATATATGTAAAACTAATGCGTTGATATCTGATGACCCGTATTTAACTTTCTCAAAAATTGTAGCTTTACTGAATCCGCCAGCAAGCATGAGTGCTGGAATCGATAAAAATGTATCAATATCAGGAGATATTGATATCTCAAAATCAGCTTATATTGGACCATTTTGTCGGATTTCGGGTAATGTTAAGATAGGAAGAAATACCTACATAGGACCTGGATGTATTATTGAGGGTGATGTTGAGATCGGAGATAATTCAAAATTAATTGCAAATGTCACATTAGTGAACAAAATTTCATTAGGAAAGAGAGCTATTATACATCCTGGAGCAGTTATTGGTTCGGATGGATTTGGTAATGTCAAGACTGAGAAAGGATGGTTTAAGATACCTCAAATTGGAGGAGTTACCATTGGAGATGATGTAGAAATAGGTGCTAATACTACTGTGGATCGGGGCTCATTGGATAATACGGAATTAGAAAATGGTGTTCGCCTAGATAACCTTATTCAAATTGGTCATAATGTTTCAATAGGTGAGCATACCGCAGTTGCAGCTTCTGCTGCTATAGCTGGAAGTGCGATTATTGGTAAGCGATGTTTAATAGCGGGCCAAGTTGGAATAGTTGGGCATATTGAAATCTGCGATGATGTGAGGGTTAATGGCGGTTCTGTGGTTACCAAAAACATATTGGAACCAGGAATTTACTCAGGTTCTTTTGCAGCTGATAAAGATAAAGTTTGGAAGAAGCTAGTTGGTAAGTTTCGAAGGTTATAAGAATATCATCCTACAATGATAAATATAGGAAGTTTAATGAGCACAGAAAATAAAGAATTAAACACTATTCAAATAATGGAGCTTTTACCTCACCGATATCCATTTCTATATATTGATAAAATTTTAGATTATGAGCTTGAACGATCGATTACAGCAATGAAGAATGTGACGATAAATGAGCCATTTTTTCAGGGTCATTTTCCGAATAAACCAATTATGCCTGGTGTGCTAATTATTGAAGCAATGGCTCAGGCTGGAGGAGTTTTGGGACATCTTACTGTTGGTGATATTGAGCCAAAGCCAATTTATTATTTAGTTGCAGTTGAAGATGCACGCTTTAAATTTCCAGTAACCGCGGGTGATCAGTTAATCATCGAAGTTAATGTGGATCGAATAATACGTGGTATGTGGCGATATACATGTGTTGCCAAAGTTAATAATAATATCTCAGTAAGCGCTAAAATTATGTGCGCTCCAAATATATCAAAATAATGATCCACAAAACTGCAATTATTTCCGCGTCGGCAAAAATAGGCAAACATGTAACCATTGGTCCATATTGTGAGATCGGTGATGAAGTTACCGTTGGCGATGGATCTGTAATTGACAGTCATGTGGTAATAAAAGGACCGACCATCATTGGAAAGGATAATCATATTTACTCATTTTCATCAATTGGCGGTGATCCGCAAGATAAGAAATATAATAATGAAAAAACATCCTTAGTTATTGGTGATGGTAATACAATTAGAGAGTATTGCACTATTAGTAGAGGCACATTACAGGATGCAGGAAAAACTATAATTGGTGATGATAATTGGATTATGGCATACGTACATATTGCTCATGACTGTGTTGTTGGAAATAACGTGGTTTTTGCTAATAATGCGACATTAGCTGGTCATGTCACAGTTGGAAATTGGGCCATTTTCGGAGGTTTTACTGGTGCGCACCAATTTACAAAGATAGGTGCTCATAGCTTTATTGGTATGAACACATTAACCACGAAAGATATTCCTGCATATGTGATGGCTGAAGGGCAACCTATAAAACCAAGAGGGGTTAACGTGGAAGGGTTGAAAAGAAGAGGTTTCAGTCCCGAGCAAATTTTAAATATCAAAAATGCATATCGTATTCTTTATCGTAAGGAGTTTAAATTGCAAGAGGCAATCCAAGAGATTGCAGCTTTATCTTCTCATCAGGAGGAGTTAAAGTTATTTATAGAGTCCCTTAGGTCAACTTCAGATCGCGGAATTATAAGATAGTCAATGCGTATAGGTATAGTTGCTGGCGAAGCTTCAGGTGATTCCCTCGGTGCTGGTTTAATGAATGAGATGATAAACCTATATCCGGATATTAGGTTTGAGGGTATCTTCGGCCCAAAAATGGAAAAAATAACTGGCAATACTGGTTGGGCATCATCGGAAGAGCTATCTGTGATGGGGGTTTTGGAGCCTCTTAAAATACTACCAAAATTATTGCGTTTAAGAGGCACCCTAGTCAAAAGGTGGTCGGAAAATCCACCAGACATATTTATAGGAATAGACGCGCCAGAATTCAACCTATCATTAGAAAAAAAATTACATAAGAGGGGTATAAAAACGGTTCACTACGTTAGCCCTTCAATTTGGGCATGGCGAAAAAATAGGATAAAGACAATACGTAAATCTGTTGATAAGGTATTATGTTTATTGCCTTTTGAGCCTGATCTCTACCATGCTTATGGTGTACCTGCGGTCTTTGTAGGTCATCCTTTAGTCAAAAAACTGCCGTATGAAATGAAAAAGTATACAGCTAGGAAGAAATTACAAATATCCTCCGAAACTGTTATTGCAGTATTACCAGGAAGTCGATTGAGCGAAATTAAAAAGCTCGGGCCAATATTCGCAAGAGTAGCCAAATTAATTGTTTCTCAGAATAAAAAAATCTCATTTGTCTCCCCTATGGCTTCTCAATCAACATATGATCAATTTGAAAATATTCTCTTATCAAATAACATCAGAAGTGCATTTAATGTTATAAAAGGATACTCACATGAGGCCATGATAGCAGCTGATATAGTTTTGTTAGCCTCTGGTACTGCTGCTCTCGAGTCGGCATTACTATCTAAGCCTACTGTAGCGGCATATAAGGTTTCTGCCCCTAGTTATTTTATATTAAATAAACTGGTTAAAACCTCATATTTCACCTTACCAAATATTCTGCTAAACAAGGAGATCATTCCTGAGTTCATTCAAAATAAAGCGTCAGACATAAACTTATTCGATAGTATAAGCGAGTGTTTATACAATAAAAATTATCAGCAAAATATGATTAATAACTTTACACAATTAAAGTCACAGTTAGATGCTGATACTGATAAATTAGCAGCGTCAGAGGTGCTAAAACTACTTTAATGAAGGATAGCTATAAATACATTGCTGGCATTGACGAGGTTGGAAGAGGCACCATCGCAGGTCCTGTAGTGGCGGCCGCAGTTATTCTCCGGAGAGATCATTCCTATGATGAATTAGATGATTCAAAGAGACTCACTGAAAAGAATAGAAAGCTACTATCAAAAAAAATAATTTCACAATCAATTGCATGGTCCATTTCTTTATCTGATGTGAATGAGATAGATAATTTAAATATACTTTGGGCGACAATGCTAGCTATGCGTCGCTCTATATTAGGCTTACCTTGCAAGCCAGATTTTATTCAGATTGATGGTAATACCTTACCAAATTTAGAATTTTATAATGAGGTATTGTCTGCTGAGGCTATTATTGGTGGCGATGCTAAAATTCCTGCAATTAGTGCAGCTTCTATAATCGCAAAAGTATACAGAGATAATTTAATGAGAAGTTTGGGTAAAATATATCCTAACTTTAATTTTTCTAAGCACAAAGGTTATGGAACAAAAGATCATATTGAGCGTCTAAAGGAATTCGGACCTTGTCCGCAGCATCGGTTAACTTTCAAGCCCTTATCTGGCTTATTTGTAAAATAACCAACAAATAAAGCTAGTTAAGTTAAGGGAAAATAATTAAGATTAAATTAAATTATAACCATCATTTTAATTATCAATGTCAAATAAATTTATTCATCTAAATCTTCATAGTCAGTATTCAATCGTTGATAGTACGATCCGGATCCCTCAATTAATGGAGCGGTGCGTAGAAAATAAGATGCCAGCAATAACTTTAACTGATCAAAATAATGTTTTTGGTATGGTTAAATTTTATCGCAAGGCCCTAGAGTATGGCATTAAACCAATTATTGGCTCTGATATATTTATTGCTGATGAGGATGATATTAGTAGGAATGACCATTTAATAATACTCTGCGCTAATAATATCGGTTATAAAAATTTAACTAAGCTAATTACACGTGCATGGCTTGATGGTCAGACACGCTATGGACCCAGATTCCACAAACATTGGTTTACAAAAAAAAGTTGTGAGGGATTGATTGCTCTCTCCGCTGGTTTAAAAGGTGATATTGGGAGAAGCTTGATTAATGATCATCATGATCTTGCTGCTAGGCAATTGGATTTTTGGCTGGAATTGTTTGATGATCGTTTTTATATTGAGCTCAATCGAACTAATCGTCCATCAGAAGAGAGCTATATTCAGATGGCACTATTATTGGCTCATGATTATAAAGTTCCTGTAGTGGCTTCAAATGATGTTAGATTTCTAAATTCTAGTGATTATGAATCTCATGAGGCTAGAGTATGTATTAATGAAGGTTTAATTCTGTCGGATCCAAGTAGGCCAAAAATATATAGTAATCAGCAGTATTTGAAAAATTCATTAGATATGCATAACTTATTTGAAGATATCCCAGAATCACTATCAAATACAGTAGAAATTGCAAAACGTTGTAATCTTGACCTTAAATTAGGAGAGTCATTTTTACCTATTTTTTCTGTTCCAGGTAATCAAACAACAGATTCATATTTACTTGAGGAGTCTGAAAGAAGTTTAAACATAAAATTACAAAAATTACCTAAAGAAACTCTAATAAAGCCTGAAAAATATAAGGCTCGTCTTAAGGAGGAGTTAGGCGTAATAAATAATATGGGTTTTTCAAGTTATTTTCTTAT
>CABXJW010000039.1 GCA_902512585.1 uncultured Woeseiaceae bacterium
AAATGACTATAACGGCATCAATGGTGAAGGAGCTTCGTGATAGAACTGGAGCAGGAATGATGGAGTGCAAAAAATCACTGGTGGAGGTCAATGGAGATATTGATGCTGCTATTGAGCTTTTGAGAACATCAGGTCAAGCAAAAGCTGAAAAGAAAGCGGCACGAGTGGCGGCAGATGGAAGAATAGAGATAAAAAGTAATAATTCAAATGCAGCAATACTCGAAATTAACTCAGAAACTGATTTCGTAGCAAAAGATGAAAACTTTATAAACTTTTCAAATGCTATTATTGAATTATTAACCGAACAAGATGTTAAGGATATAAATGAACTCAGTGCTTCTAGTATTTCAGATGGAAAAACAGTTGAGCAGGCACGTACTGACCTGATCGCTAAGGTTGGAGAAAATATATCAGTCCGTCGTTTTGATCGAATCGAGGGATCGGAAAATCTTGGACATTATTCTCATGGATCTCGGATAGGTTGCATAGTTAGCTTATCCGGTGGTGATGAGCATCTGGCCAAAGATATAGCTATGCATATTGCCGCAACAAATCCAATATGCATCAATGAAGATGAAGTACCAACAGACTTAGTTGATAGAGAGAGAAGAATATTTAGTGAGCAAGCAGCATCCTCTGGTAAGCCTCCAGAGATAATCAAAAAAATGGTCCACGGAAAAATGTCAAAATTCTTAAAAGAAATTTCACTATTGGGGCAATCTTTTGTTAAGGATCCAGACATCTCGGTAGGAAATCTTTTAAAAAATTCCAATGCATCAGTGTTGAGATTTATTCGCTACGAAGTCGGTGAAGGTATAGAGAAAAAAGAAGAAAATTTCGCAGATGAGGTTATGAAGCAAATAAAGGGCGAGTCTTAAAATTGTTTAATGGTTTCTAATAAAAATTTAATTAATTTCATTTTTAATCTATTAATAAGTTAGTATCTTATTTTAAGATATTGTGACAAAAAGGCTTATTAATGAAAAAAACCTCTCCCCTCTACAAACGTATTCTAGTTAAATTAAGCGGCGAAGCTCTGATGGGGAGGCTTGATTATGGAATTGATCCCTCTGTTATCAAACGTATAGCTAATGAATTAATCCAAGTAAAGGATTTAGGTATAGAGATTACTGTTGTTATTGGTGGTGGAAATATTTTTCGTGGGGCTGGGTTAGCTGGAGGCGGAATGGATCGAGTTACCGGTGATTATATGGGAATGCTGGCAACAGTAATGAATGCATTAGCTATTCAAGATGCTCTAGAATCTATGAATGCTGAGGCTAGAGTAATGTCAGCAATTAAAATACATGAGGTATGCGAAGATTATATTAGAAGAAGAGCGGTGAGGCATTTAGAAAAAGGTCGAATTGTTATTTTAGCCGCAGGAACTGGTAATCCTTTCTTTACTACTGATTCAGCGGCCAGTCTTAGAGCAATTGAAATTGGCGCTGAGGTGCTTTTGAAGGCTACTATGGTTGATGGTATCTATGATAAGGACCCTAAAGCTCATAAAGATGCAAAAATCTATAACCAAATTTCATTTGATAAAGTGCTTTCCGACAAGTTAAAAGTAATGGATGCAACGGCAATTGTAATGTGTAGAGATAATAATTTACCCTTGCGAGTATTTAATTTATTAAAACCAAATACGTTGGTTACTGCAATGACTGAAGAGATGATAGGTACCTCAGTCAACGCATAATCAAATTAGAGAAGATATTATGATAACTGAAATAAAAAATGATGCTAAAGAGCGAATGATAAAAAGCACGATGGCATTAAATCAAAATTTAACAAAAATTAGAACTGGTCGAGCTAATACAAGTCTATTAGATCAAATAACAGTTGATTATTACGGAAGCGAGACCGCGCTGAGCCAAGTTTCGAATATTAGTATTGAGGATTCCCGTACTCTTAAGATAACTCCATGGGAAAAAGACATGATACAACCAATTGAAAAAGCCATTATGAATTCAAATCTTGGGCTTAATCCTGTTTCAGCAGGAATGATTATTCGTGTTCCTTTGCCCCCTCTAACTGAAGAACGTCGGAAAGATATGATTAGAGTTGTTAGACAAGAAGGTGAGCAATCTCGAGTTGCTGTTCGAAATATTAGGCGTGATGCTATTAATGACTTAAAAGAGATGCTGAAAGATAAAATGATTGGTGAAGACGAGGAAAGAAAAGGCGAGGAAGAGATCCAAGAAATAACAGATAAGTATGTAGGCGAAATTGATCAAATTCTCATTACAAAAGAAAAAGAGTTGATGATCGTCTAGTTAACTCAATATCAGTGAATTTGAAATATGAATCCAAATCATATAGCGATAATAATGGATGGAAATGGCAGATGGGCTGAAAACTCTGGTAAAGGAAGGAAGTTTGGCCATCAAAAAGGCGCAAAATCTGCAAGAGAGGTTGTAAGATATATAGGGTCACTGGGTATAGAATATCTCACCTTATATGCCTTTAGTACAGAAAATTGGGGCCGGCCAATAAAAGAAGTGAATTTATTGATGTCGCTATTTATAGAGACTCTCGAGCTAGAGATAAATGATCTTAATAACAATGATGTAAAAATTAAATTTATTGGCGACAGAACAAGCTTGAAAGATTCTTTAGTAAAAAAAATTGAAAAAGCAGAGTTACTTACCGCTACAAATGAGGGTTTGAAATTATCAGTTGCATTAGCTTATGGTGGAAGATGGGATATTGTCAATGCCACTAAAATTCTTTTTAACAAAATTAATGAATTAAAAATCAGTCTTAAAGATGTAGATGAAAAATTATTCTCCTCATCATTACAGTTAGAGAATGATCCTGATTTACTTATAAGAACTGGCGGTGAGAGAAGGATTTCAAATTTTTTATTGTGGAATATTGCTTATACAGAATTATATTTCGATGATGTATTATGGCCCGAATATAGTGAAAAAAATATAGACGAAGCTATAGAGTTCTATAAAGAACGAAAGCGACGTTTCGGAAAAAATGTCTAAACACAGGATTTTTCGATGCTAAAACAAAGAGTAATTACAGGATTATCTGGCTTAATTATTTTTTTGAGCATTTTATTCATGATGCCTCAGGAATTCACCATGATTTCATTTGGAATTCTTTTCTTGTTAGCTGGGTGGGAATGGGCCAATCTAATAGAGGCTGAAAATATTCGAATTAAATTAACATTTTTAGTAATTTTAGCTGGATTAATGCTTTTTGTTAACAGCCTGGCCATAGATGATGAGAGTATTAGAAGCTTATCTTACTTTTCAGTTTTTTGCTGGTCGATACTATTTTTTTCAATGTTATTTTACCCATTAAACATTCCATATAGCTTGGAATGGTTAGTTGCAGTTGTTGTCTTAATGCAAGGATATATTGCTATTAATTGGATATACGAAAAATCTGCCATATTTCTGCTGGTTTTTTTGAGCATTGTTTGGGTGATGGATATAGGTGCATATTTTATCGGTAAATCCTTTGGCCGCATAAAACTTGCGAGACTTATTAGCCCCAATAAAACTTGGGAAGGATTATTTGGAGGAGTATTAGGTGTAACTTTATTGTCCATAATATTATCTAATTACCTTCCAATTGATAGCTTAGTTTTTGTATCTTTTGCTATTGCCATAGGCTTGATATCAGTAGTTGGTGATCTCACATTCAGTATGTTGAAAAGAAATGCAAATATTAAGGATAGTGGAAATATTCTGCCAGGACATGGGGGTATTCTTGATAGGATAGACAGTATTTTATCTTCTGCTCCATTATTCACTCTCGGCATAATCTTTCTTTAGATTACATAAATTACCCATATGGAAAATTTATTTTTATGAATATATTTATAAGTTTAACAGCATTTATTTTTGCAGTTGGTCTACTAGTAACAATTCATGAATTTGGTCATTATATTGTTGGTCGATTATGTGGAATGAAGGTTTTAAAGTTCTCGATAGGTTTCGGTAAGCCGGTATACTCAGTTAAAGCAGGTAAAGATCGCACTGAGTATTGTGTCTCTAGAATTCCTCTTGGAGGTTATGTTCAGTTTTTGGATAATCGAACAGAGAAAGTTAATAAAAAAGACTATGGGAGAGCATTTGACCAGAAATCAATAGGCTCTCGTATAGCAGTATTACTCGCTGGACCTTTTTTCAATTTTTTATTCGCAATTCTTGCATATTTCATAATTTTCTCTAATGGAATTGTAGCTATGAAACCTCTAATCGGAGTCATTGATAAGAATTCTTATGCGGCAAGTGCTGGTCTTGCATATGGGGATCAGATAATTAAAATTAATGATAAGACGGTTATCGATTGGGAGCATGCAGTAACTGAATTACTCACTATTATCGCCTCAGATAACGAGATTAACTTTCAGGTAAAGACAAAAGATAAAGTTTTAATTGAAAAAAAAGTTGTAATTGACGGGAAAAGAAATTCATTAACTGAACCAGGGGCCTTATTCAATGGTTTAGGATTTTATCCTTGGCAACCACCAGCAATTATTGGTGAAGTCCAAATTGGCAGCCCAGCAGAAAAGGCTGATTTGTTGAAAGGCGATCAAATAATAGCTATTGATAATCAAAATATCAGGTCATTTGTCGAGATGAGAGATATTGTCGCAAGAAAACCTAATCAATCGATCTCTGTCGAGTATATGAGAAACGATTCAAAAAGATATACAACTTTAGTTCTTGGTCAGACCGATGGAAGTCCTCCAAAAGGGGTACTAGGTGTTGCAATAAGTAATAATTTTGAAGATGTTTGGTATCTTAATAAATACAAACCAATCGATGCGGTCTTGAAATCAATAAATCAAACATGGGCATCAACTAGTTTTACTGTAGTTATGTTCACTAAAATGCTGAGTGGTGATGTTTCTGTGAAGAATATTAGCGGGCCAGTAAGTATTGCAAAATATGCGGGTCTTTCTGCAGTTGCTGGGACAAGTCAGTTCCTTAAATTCCTTGCACTAGTGAGCATTAGTTTGGGTGTTATAAATCTGTTACCTATTCCAATGTTAGATGGGGGGCAGATAGTTTTTCAAACTATCGAATGGCTCAAAGGAAGCCCACTTTCAGTGAGATCACAGTTAATTGGGCAACAATTTGGCATAATGATCCTATTGGCATTAATGAGCTTAGCCTTTTATAATGATCTATTTAGCGGATAGTAGTATTTTAAATTAATGAAACTTAATAATAAAAATATAATTATTAAATTAACCTTGTTCGCCTGGGTACTAATTGGCATCCCCGTAAATACTCTCTTTGCGGAAGAATTTGTAGTAAGTGATATGAGAGTAGAAGGCTTAAGACGTATATCAGAAGGTACTGTATTTAATTATCTTCCGATTAATGTGGGTGATAACGTTGATGAAACAAGGATACAAGAAGCAATAAAATCCCTATATAGCGAAGGTTTATTTGATGATATTTCGGTAAAAAGGGAAGGTAAGGTGTTGGTAGTTGTGGTTGTGGAAAGACCATCCATAGAGGCCTTTAGTATCGATGGAAATAAGGATATTAAGACAGAAGATTTAATGGTTTCACTCAGAAATGTGGGAATGTCTAGAGGCAGAACTTTTGACCGATCTGTACTTGAGAATGTCACAATGTTTCTGAGGGAACAGTATTATGATCGTGGTAAATATGGGGTTAGAATCAAAGCCGATGTTGAGGATCGTCCAAATAATACTGTTCGAATTAGCGTGGATGTCAAAGAAGGGGATAGAGCTAAGATTCGACAAGTAAATATTATTGGTAATGATTCTTTTCAAGAGGATGAAATTCAGGAGGATTTTGAGTTAGGTACAGCTAATTGGCTTTCTTGGATAAGGCAAGATGATAGATATTCAAAAGAGTCATTAACTGGAGATCTTGAAAAATTAAGATCTTTTTATATGGATCGTGGTTATGCTGATTTTAGAGTTGAGTCCACACAAGTTGCAATTTCGCCAAATAAAAAAGATATGTTTGTAACCATAACTATTCATGAGGGTGAGAGATACAATCTTTCTGAAATAAAGCTAGTTGGTAATAATGTCATCCCAGATGAAGATCTTGAAAGACTTATTATTTCCCAAACAGGTGATATGTTTAATTTGCAAACTTTAACTAATACATCTGAAATGATGTCTTTTAGGCTGGGTGAGGAAGGTTATGCTAATGCCGAAATTGAACCTGTTCCAGAATTAAATTATGACTCTAAAGAGGTTGCTGTAACATTTTATATTGATCCTGGTAGTAGAATGTATGTCAGACGAATAAATTTTAATGGGATCAAGGAAGTTGATGATGAA
>CABXJW010000040.1 GCA_902512585.1 uncultured Woeseiaceae bacterium
CAAAAGGGTTCGATGATAGAGGGGCGATTATTAAGTTTCGCCAGAAGATAAAAAAGAAATTAAATTTCTTACCGACTCGTCAATCGGAGTGGTTGCATGTTCCATTAGGAAGAATACTTGAGCCGCTTGGTATCGAGAAATTTGCTCAATTATCTACTTTATGTGAAAAATTGTCTGACGTTTATATTACATCCTGTGAAATTACTTCTTTAAAGTTAGTGCATGAAACTCAGTGGTATATGGAAGAAAAAAGTATCCTAAAAGAATTTCATGTAAATACTAGCGTAGAATAGCTTTATGCATATTAATAAACTGTACTCTTTGAAAGGTCGATGCGCTGTAGTCATAGGTGGCGCTGGAAAAATTGGATTACCAATGGCGCAAGCTCTAGGTGAGGCTGGGGCAAAAGTTTATATTGCGTCCCGAGATCCCAAAAATTTTCAACCTATAGTTGACAAACTCTGCGCTCAAAAACTAGATGTTGAAGGGGTAAATTAGATCAGTCATCTGAAAGTAATGTTTTAGAAGTTGTTAATTCTATTTCTGAAAATTTTAAGCCTCCAGATATTCTAATCAACTCCGCTTGCAGTAGACCTATGACAAAATTTTTTTATGACAGTGTTGATAACTGGGATAAATCCATGCGAGATAATGCAAGAGGAATATTTATTACAGCTCGAGCTTTTGGTGAATCAATGGCTAAGATTGGCAAAGGAAGCATTATAAATATATCCTCCATCTATGGTTTGGTCGCACCTGATATGAACGTATATCAAGACACAAATATCGAAACAGAGCCAGATTATGCATTTTTAAAAGGAGGTATTATTTCTTTTTCAAGGTATCTAGCTTCATATTATGCGAAAAAAGGTATACGAGTTAATTGTATATCACCTGGAGGATTTTATAATAACCAACCTGAACCTTTTCTAAGCCAATATATTAAAAAGACGCCAATGGGTCGGATGGCAGAACATGATGATATTAAAGGTGTTGCATTATTTCTAGCATCTGATGCATCCAAATATATTACTGGATCAGTTATACCTGTCGATGGTGGCTGGTCAATGGTTTAGTGTATGAGAGCGATAATAATAGTGCAGGCTAGGATGGGCTCAACTCGCCTCCCCGGAAAAATCCTTAAAAAAATAATGGGTCGACCTCTACTTGAGTATCAGATTGAACGTCTTAGGAAGGTCAGAAATGTTGATGATGTTGTAATTGCCACCACAACAAATAAAATTGATATTCCGGTAAAAAAGCTTTGCGAAACACTGAAGTGCTCTTATTTTCAGGGGTCAGAAAATGATGTGTTGCTGAGATATTATGAAGCTGCATTAGAATTCAATGCAACTTGCATTATAAGAGTTAATGCAGATTGCCCACTAATTGATCCATTGATTATTGAGAAAATGGTTGAGCATTATAAAAATCACAGAGAGTTGGATTATGTTTCGAATATATTAGAGAAAAGTTACCCAATTGGCTTGCATACAGAAGTTTTCTCTATCGATGCTCTTAGTATGGCCAATAATAGAGCGACTGAAGAAGAACGAGAGCATGTCACACCCTACATTTATAGAAATCCGAATATATTCAGGCTTTTTAGTTACTCGATTGATGATAATTTTAGTAAATACAGATGGACAGTCGATTATCCCGAAGATTTTGAGTTAATTCGGTTAGTTTATACGAAACTTTATATTGAGAAACCTGATTTTGATATGTTTGATGTAATAAACTTTATGAATTCTGACCCTAGATTGATTCAAATTAATTCTCAATTTACCAAGAATCAAACCATCTAGGACATTCTAAGTATGCTAAAAGTTAAAGGTTGTCATTTATGTGGTAGTAGTAATCTGGAAATATTAGTGTATGGCGATATATATATTGATAAATGCAATATATGCGAATTTCAATATATTCCAAATAATTTTAACTATATCAGTAATGATCATTTTTCAAATTATTTTAAGAAGAGATCAGAAAAAGAGAATTTGGGTTTAAATAATAAACGAATAAAACAATATAAAATTGATGTTGAGGTTATTTCAGAATATTTTGAAACACCGCCAAAAAGAGTATTGGATATTGGATGTAGTTCAGGGATGTTTATCTCAGAGATTTATGAGCGATATAAACCAGAACAAATTCTTGGTATTGATATAGATAACTCTGCAATTTCTCATGCAAAGAAAAGTTATGGAGATATTGCGGATTTCTCAAATATAGATTTATTAAATATCAATAATACAGAAGAATTTGACTTAATTGTTTTTAGAGGGACATTTCAATATTTAGATCAATCACTTCACGAATCTGTAAAATATATTAAGAATTTGCTTGCAGAGAATGGCAGAATAATCATCTTTTCTCTTCCATCAACAGATGCCTTCTTATACCATCTCTTGCAGAATGACTGGGCCCTCTTCCACCCTGAAATGAGTCTAATGTTTAACGAGAAGTCAATTAGGGTCCTTCTTTCCAATAATGACTTGAAAATACATAATTTATCTTACCCATATTTAAATGATACATACTCAAATATAGAACATGATTATGAGAATGTTAAACAAATAATTTTGGGTAATACACGAAGATCCAATCCATTTTGGGGATCCTTGATGCAATTAGTAATATCAAATAAAGAATAATATGGCGACTTATTATCTAACTATTAAAAATGAGATCAAAATACAATTATGAAACAGGCTTGCAATGAAAAAAAGAAACGTGTGATTTATCATGGTTTTTCTGATCAAAACCGGTGCTTAATAGTGGATAAGCTCGAAGAGAATTATAATTGGCAGCCTATTATGATGTTGGGGTCTGATGGAGAGTCTAAATCGATGCAAGAGTGGTCTTGTCGTTACCCAGAGCTGATTCTACTGGATACGATGAGGTTAAGGACAGCTAATTTTGATTATAATTATATAGGTGACTATACCCCTATTGATAAAGAAGTTTTAGAAAAATTATCACAATATGAATCTAATTACCTTGATAATTTAGATGATGTTACTGGGTGGTCTTTTAGTTTTACTGAAAGGCGTGAATTTTATCATGGGATGTTAAAGTATATGAACAGCTTGCTATTTAATTTTCGCCCTGAGCTGGTAGTTTTTTCTACTTGGCCGCACACGCCTAGCTGTCTTGCCTTGTATTATTTATGCAAGCATTATTTAAAAATAAATACCATATTTCTAGACGCTATTCCTTATTTTGATGGAAGATATAGTGGTGTTAGTAATTCTCTTGAAAACCTACATTCACCTTTTATGGATATATATAATTCAGATAGCAATTTGACTTTAGATGATGATGTTGTTGAGTATTTGGAAGATTTGAGAAGTGTTGAAGGAAAAACAACGGGTCATATTATTGAGGATTATCTTGATTCGAAGAGATTTCCATTAAGTTTAATAAAGAAGTTAATTTTATTAACTAAAAATAAATTATTGGGAAAGATAAGTGAGCATGAAAAATTAATTGAATGGAAAAAAAATAGGAAGCATTTTAGTTTAAAATCATCAAGATTAAGTAATTATGAGTATTTATTTTTCAGGTTGAAATTAATCTTCAAAAATAAAATACTCTTTAAGTTTTATAAATCACTATGTACTGATATTGATTCCAATGATAAGTATATTTATTTCGCGGCCAATTATCAGCCTGAAGCAACAACCCTTCCTACAGGTGGCGCTTTCGAGGAAATTTCATTGGTAATAGATATTTTATCTAAATATACACCAAAAGGATGGGTGATATACTATAAAGAGCATCCATACACATTCGAGTATAATAGTCTCAGTACCTTGTCGAAAAGAAGCAAACTCATGTATAAAAAAATAGCTAAATATTCAAACGTTAAATTTATTTTACCAAGTGAGAATTCATTTCAGCTAATAAGCGGTGCAAAAGCAGTTGCTTCCATAGGGGGAACCTCAGTTTGGGAGGCGGCTGTTAGAGGTATTCCATCGATTTGCTTTGGAAGTGTTTGGTATAGAGGGTGTAAGAGTATTTTTTCCATAGATACTATTAATGATATGAAAAATGCTTTTCATGATATTGAGAATGGTTATATACCTGACTCTGAAGATGTCGATAGATATGCTGCATCAGTAGCTCATACCTCAGTAAAAGGAATGATAAGTGATCGCTTTGAAAAAAGTCTTCGATTATCTAAAGAACAAGATGTTGAAATAATTCGAATTGCTTGCGCGATATATGATGCACATGAGAAATTAAATAGGAGTGAACTATGACTTGTACGTACAAAGAGATAAAGAGTTGCCGAATATGCTCTTCGCATGAATTTGAAACAGTAGTTGATCTTGGGCATCAATTTATTGCATCTGCATTTGTCAGTGAATCTATATCAGCTGATTTGAGTAATAAGTATCCATTAGATTTAATAAGGTGCTCAGCTGATGATGGTTGTGGCCTAGTTCAATTAAGGCATAGTGTTAATCCAGATTTGATGTATACAGATGGATATGGATACAGATCAGGAATTAATGAATCAATGAAAATTAATCTTAAAAGTATTGTAAATCAAGTAGAGTTGATGACTGATATAAATGATGGCGATATAGTCTTAGATATTGGTTGTAATGATGGAACTTTACTCGATTTTTATAAAGGTAAAAATATTGATAAGGTCGGTTTTGACCTCGTTTCGAAAATCATTAAGTCCGCTAGAGAAAAAGGTATTGACGGAATTAACGAACCTTTTAGTGCAGAAAGTTTCTTGAAAAATAGGCCTGAAAAGAAAGCTAAAGTTATCACCAGCATAGCTATGTTCTATGATCTGGAAGAACCCAATAAATTTGTTAAAGATATATCTACTGTATTGCATGATGAGGGCGTTTGGGTTATTGAGCTGTCTTATCTTCCAACAATGCTGGAGATGAAATCCTTTGATACGATTTGTCATGAGCACTTAGAGTATTATTCACTCAAACAGATAGAGTGGATGGCATCTCGAAATGGATTGCAAGTCACTAATATTGAGCTTAATGATATTAACGGAGGTAGTTTCCGTGTTTTTTTACAGAAAAATTCAGTAAAAATTTCTTCTAATTCAATTAAAAATATTGCTTTTGTTAGAGATTGTGAGAAACAACTTAATCTTGACTCCGATGAGCCGTATAGTAATTTTCGTGATCAAATACAAACTTTTAAAGAGAATATCAAGTCTTTACTTTTGAGGCTCAAATCAGAAGAGAAGAAGGTTTATGCTTACGGGGCATCGACTAAAGGAAATGTATTGCTTCAATATGCAGAGATTACAACTAATCTCGTAAGTAAGGCAGCTGAGAGAAATTCAGAAAAATGGGGCCGCTATACTCTGGGGACAAATATACCTATTATCTCAGAAGCAGAGGCAAGAGCTGAAATGCCTGATTATTTTTTAGTATTA
>CABXJW010000041.1 GCA_902512585.1 uncultured Woeseiaceae bacterium
TCTGGTACAACAGGGAATCCAAAGGGAGTGGTGTCTCACCATCGTGGTGCATATCTGTTGGCACAAGGTAATGCTTTAACTGGCTCAATGAATAAGCATGCCACCTATCTGTGGACGTTACCGATGTTTCATTGTAATGGTTGGTGCTTTCCTTGGACAATGTCAGCAATCATTGGTACCCATATTTGCTTACGCCATGTCAGAGCTGAGCCAATTTGGGATGCTATTGCAAAAGAAAAGGTCACCCATCTATGTGGCGCTCCCATCGTTATGTCGACTATTTTATCCACTAAAAAAGCCAATCGACCCAAGCTAACTGATAAAGTTGAGTTTTTTACCGCCGCAGCACCGCCGCCAGAGAGTGTCCTAAGTGACATGCAAACTTCTGGATTTAATGTTACCCATCTGTATGGTCTTTCTGAAACTTATGGGCCTGCAGTGGTCAATGAATGGCACCAAGAATGGGATTCGTTAGATCTAGCTCAGCAAGCGAGTCTCAAGGCACGCCAAGGGGTACGCTATCTGCCGCTAGAAGCATTAGCTGTCATGGATCCAGATACCATGCAATCCGTGCCCCATGATGGAGAGACCATTGGGGAAGTGATGTTCAAGGGTAATGTGGTCATGAAAGGCTATCTCAAAAACAAACAAGCCACAGATGAGTCATTTAAGGGAGGTTGGTTTCACTCGGGCGATTTAGGCGTTATCCATCAAGATGGCTATATTCAACTCAAAGATCGTTCAAAAGATATTATTATTTCTGGTGGAGAGAATATTTCCTCTATTGAGATCGAAGAGGTTTTATATAAGCATTCCTCAGTGGTGGCTGCTGCAGTAGTTTCAATGCCCGACGCTAAATGGGGGGAAACTCCCTGTGCTTTTGTTGAATTAAATGGAGTAGATTCGGTGTCTGAGGCCAATATTATGCAGTGGTGCCGGGATAATATGGCTTCGTTCAAATTACCTCGAAAAATTATTTTTGAAGATATTCCAAAAACCTCAACTGGCAAGGTGCAAAAATTTATCCTACGAGAACGTATCAGAAATAATGAAGTTTAACTGTTTAGCTTAATTACCCTAAACCATATATTTTGCATGCTCAATCTTAAGGCAACGATCAACAATGCATTGCAGTCCACCTTGAGTGGCAATAGAGACGCCCTCGGGACTGATTACCTCTAATTGCAGCCACAAATATTTGGCGCCAATCTTGACGCTTTCTTCAGCAATTTGTGGGACAACAGATGATGCTCTAAAAACATTCACAATGTCTATGGAACCTGGCACATCTTGTAAGCTAGGGTAACATTTCAAACCAAGTATCTCGGTCTCTCGCGGATTAACGGGTATTACCTCATACCCGTTCTGAACTAGATAATCTCCAACTAAATAGCTCGCCCTGTGTGCTTTAGATGACATACCAACCACCGCGATTTTTTTCTCATTTAATGCGGCTTTAATTATATTGGGATCTTGCCATTCTGAGAGTGTTATTTTATTCATACTTTGGTCTTTTTTTTGATTTCTATGAATATTAATATTTATTAATTTTGGACTGGCCGCAAATATAAATTTATATATTGATACAGTATTTCAAGATCTTCTTGATAAAAATAGTAGGCTTTATAGAGGTGATGCAGCCCTTCTTTGCGCAATGAATAAACTTTATTTAACTTTCTTCTGACCTTTTCAACTGTATAGTTGATCGTTCCATCAGGGTTAATAGCTATAACATGATTGACACGCTGTTTATCTTTAATCACCCTTCTCTCTGCTTTATATATCTTTCTTTCGCAAGCACGAATTTGCTTTCTCAGGTCAATAATTGCAGCTGCAACCTCACTCTCAACATTATTAATAATTAGTTCACATTGATGCATGCAGATTATGTCTTAGTTATTATATAATTAACGATACTGGCGATCTGAAATGCCAAATAAGGTGGCACGGCATTACCTACTTGATGATATTGCTGGGTCCGATTACCACAGAAATAATAGTTATCCGGAAAAGACTGAATCCTCGCAGCCTCTCGAACAGTTAAACTTCTGCATTGCTTAGGATCATAATGAATATGAGCATGCCCATCTTTTGAGATGTGACTAGTGATTGTTTTTCCTGGTAGATTTTTTAATACAGTTCTAAAGCGATCCTTATGATTACCAGACTTAGTATTTTTATGCTCTGGAAGAAGTTGCTCAGGATAATCGGTCAATAAAGGTGACTTGCCCTTAATATCGGAATAAATAACATTAAATAAATAGCGCTTTAAATCGGTGTCCATATGCGAGCGTGACTCATGATTGAGATATCCATCTAATTTTTTATCCACATACCATGAGAAAAGATCTTGTGGTAATTGACTTTCTTTTTTCTTGCCATATTTTAAGCAAGGTACAAAAAAACTACCTCTATCATCTAAATAGCTCTCCTTTTTTATTATTTTTCTAACTCGATTAATTTCAGTTTTAATCTCATTAGATACACCCCGAGCTAAATTTACCCAATCCTTATCTAGCTGCTGTTTCCATAAACCATAGCTATCTGTCACTTTTTTTCTATCAATTTTACTGATTCCACTTCTTAATTTTGGTAAATCATCTATTACATCTGAGGCGCTCACCAATTTGTCTACTTCGGTCAAATACGGAATTTGATCTATATCGGAGAAACCTTCCCTTATACCAAGGATAATAACCCTTCTCCGAGATTGACCCACACCATAACGCTCACTTTTAATTCGAAAGTCTGTGGTCCCAACCTTTGGAAATAAATCTTCTTGCTCAGGCTCTACTAATGGAAAAAGTTTATATTGAACAACTTTTCCATTCTTGGTATGAGGTGACTGAAGATCATTAATAATTTTATTAAAAATATACTCTCCATTAATCTTTGAGCTTAAGATACCTGGAACATTCTCCATAATAAATACAGCAGGTTTAAATTCTGGCAAGATATTTAAATACCACTCATAAAGATAGTTTCTGTGATCAGTCTCAGGAGAGTATGTACCTTTTTCTTGTTGCTGTGAGCGTGTGGATCTCCCTATCAATGAGTAGGCCTGACAGGGTGGCCCACCGATTAAGATGATTTCATTTTTTTCGCTATGTCCCAACGTTTTCAGTCTTTTTTTTATCTCATTGCAAGTATCATCAGCAGACCAACTTCCCAGCTCATGTTTCCAGACCGCCTTATCAATCATTTTCTCAACATCAGAAAACTCGGTTTTTATTTCATCCCAAGTTATATTTTTCTTTGATTTAAGATAACGGTAATATGAGCTGAGTTTAGGATGCTTAGAATTTTTTAGGTAATGAAATAACTTTCGAAGCTTAAGTGTATTACATGCATGAAGGTCCATTTCCACTGAAACAAATGGGCTAAAGGCTTTACCATTATTAAATTGAGTAAAGCCCTCACTTAAACCGCCAGGTCCAGAAAATAGATCTATAACTGATATTTTCTCTTGCATATATTCTTATTCTAAACAATACAAAAAAAAATGTATCAGAAATGATTTGTTGATTTTATTTTTTTACTACTAGTACTAAAATATTTTATTCATAATTAATTTTATACTTAGATATGAAAACTTTTTTAGCCTCTTCGATTAATTTTTAGAATATCTTAATTATTGATTAATCGGAAAAATAACCAAGCTTATTGTTATCTAAGGTCCCAATCAATAAGCCTCTGTCTAATGAACAGTTGAAGTTTTCACACGATGTTTCTGCTATTAGCGCACAATTATGGCAGGCTGCTTTGTTTACAGACCCATTCCCTTGGCCTTCACTTTCAATGCATATAGGATCACTAGAGCACCACTGAGCATCCTCTAATGCTTTTTTAATAGTATTTTCTAATATTCCAGGCACACCCATCCTAACTAAGCCACCCATTGTGCCCTCTGAGTCGCCAGCTGAAGTATATATTAGTATAGCTGACATGCCATTATCAGCATCGGTGCAATATATTCTTTCACGAAGTGATGCAGAGCCATAGCCGCAATCATAAATGAGCTGATTAATTAAAATATGTGCAAATGTATGCATCAAGATATATTTTGCTGATGGCGGCTCAGCAGAAGTGCCATACCTTTTTACAAAAGAATCCTGCATTTTTTTAATCCTGCCACTTAACCCTATTTCATAATAATCCATCCATTCATTTAATTTTTCATCACTAAATTGAAAAAAAAGACCCTCGCCTTTGACTTCGATAGCCGGATACCATTTTTTCTTCTCATATTTCCGATCGCTCATTAACTTCCACATATCTTCTTGATCAAGCTTTGCACCAAGACGACTAAATCCAACAAAAGCCCTAGTCTCTCTTAGTTTGTGAATCAGTGATATTCGTGAAAAATGCTTTGATACAATAGGTTTGTATTGATTGACATCTATGCTCTTTATAAGAAGGTTTTGAGCATCAGTTACTCCATTGATGATCGCGTTGTATTCTTCTCTTTTAAATGCCTCATCTTCGGTATCAGTCCCTACTGTCTGATTCTCAGGTTGCTCAGAATATAGAGCATCATATATTTCTTTTGGCGTAATCTCCTTTTCAGAGTGATGATTATCCAAATAATTTTTTATAAAAATGATCTGCCTCTCCTCATCGCGAGGAAGACCAACAGCTCTATCAGCTCGAAAATTCTTCAATACACTGTTATCAAAGATTGGATCACCTAAAATGGTTTTAATCGGCAGCGAAATATTTTCATATTCTTTTGGGATATATATGGAATTATAAATCTTTGACTGCCATAGATCTGTTGAGGTTCTCAGTCTAGCTTCAAGAACCTCAGTACAACTTTCACCAACCGGTTGATCTGCATTCGGAATATTCTTCACGGGATTAAGACCATCACAAGTTTTATCTAACTTTGAAAAAGCACCGGCCATAGTTCTTTTTTTTATTAATTTTCCTGATTTATCCTTACACTCAATAATTATCCCATTCAAGCCGGATGATGAACCCCCTCTCATAAAAAAATCATACTTATGCAAATCTTGGGGAGGACTGCCCTTAAAGACCCAATAATCCCATGGGAAATCTTGTATATGACCTTTTTTACATGCCGCGACAAAACGTGCTGGATGAGTCTTATTAGCCATCTTGCTAGAGCAATAACATTCTGGCGCTGTCTTCTGATGGCCCAAGGCACGATGAATTTTCTTACAAGCGCTGCAAACATAAGACAAAGGAAAACGTATAAACGGTAACCTTAGTAATGTATTAATTCTATCTTCTTCTCTGGCGTGGACTGGTGGTATTCGATAGTCAGGAGGAGTATAGAATTTTTCAACCCCAAGAAAAACAGCAAGCCTTTCATCATAGAGTTCATATTCATCTATTT
>CABXJW010000042.1 GCA_902512585.1 uncultured Woeseiaceae bacterium
CCATGCACGTAATCAACGTGCTGATACATTTGAAATTAAAGCAAACAAGCTTGGTATAAAGTCTAGCTTCAGTAGTATTTTGAACTTAGAAAAATACGATACCATCATTATGGTGACGAATACTTCAGAATGTCTAGTGACGGATGCGAATATAGATTCAGTGCAGAATGGAGCAGTGGTTGCTTCATTATGCACAACTTCTCTAACTGGTGAGATTGAAGGAAAGGTATACGCCCGTGAAGATGTTAATACATTATTTGATTATGATCTTACGAGGACATTTACTCCAGATATGCGAGCTGCAAATGAGGCAGGTTATCTCGATAAAATCACATTGCTGCATGAGATTCTAAGTGACTCAAAGCCAGATGAAATATTAGTTAAAAAGAATATTTTAAGAATAACAGGGACACCGATGCAAAACATAGCAGTTTTGGATATGTTAAGACCTAGCTAAAAGTTTAACGAAGTATTTCTACTGCCAGTTCACAAGATATTATTTAGGTCTAATACCAAATTGATCTCGATATTGAAGTATTGAGGCCAAGTGAATTTTTAATTTATCATCATATTTAACTAACTCAATAAGATCATCAAGTTTAGCAATACTAATCACTGGAATATTAAGATTACTTTCAAGCTCTTGAATAGCAGATTTGCCACTCGGCCCAATCTCTTGTCTATCAAGAGAAATAATCAGCCCAGCAACTGTTGCTCCTGATTCTGCTGTTAAGTTGAATGCTTCTTTTACGGCGGTACCAGCAGTAATTACATCATCAATTATGAGTACTTTACCATTCAGTGGTGCCCCAACAATCACCCCACCTTCACCATGTTGCTTTGCTTCCTTTCTGTTGTAGGAGAAAGGTTTGTCGATATTATGATCTATTGCGAGTGCAGATGCTGAAAGTGTAACTAGTGGAATTCCTTTGTAAGCGGGACCAAACAACATATCAAACTCTATTCCTGAATCTTTAATTGCATTTGCATAATATCCACCAAGACATGCCGCTGCTTGACCAGTATTGAAAAGCCCAGCATTGAAAAAGTAAGGACTTATCCTTCCAGATTTAAGAGTGAATTCACCGAATTTAAGAACGTTTAATTTAATAGCTAGCTCAAGAAACTGTTTTTTATATAATTTCATTTTAATAATAATTCCTTGCTAATTAATGAACAACTTCGATATATTTTTGATCATTTGATTTCCATTATAAGTTGAAGTAAGTAGGATTGTTAGTAATGAGATTATTTATCTATAATTATAATTATAAAAGGAATTAAATTGTTTCGAGTTATTAGTTTGAATGCGAATGGAATTAGAGCAGCTGCTCGCAAAGGTTTCTATGAATGGATGGACACTCAAAATGCAGACATTGTGTGTATTCAGGAAACTAAGGCACAAGAGCATCAATTAATTGATGAGTGTTTTAGACCCAAAGGGTATTACTCTTATTATAATGATGCCCTTAGAAAAGGGTACAGTGGAGTGGCAATATATAGCCGCCACAAACCAAAAAAAGTAATTCGTGGTATAGGTTTAGAGGGATTCGATGATGAAGGTCGTTATATAGAAATTAGGCTAAAAAATATTAATCTAATTTCCGTATATTTACCTTCAGGATCATCTGGAGACATTCGTCAAAACTTCAAAATGAAATGCCTTGAAGCATTTGAAACACATCTCGTGAATTTAAGACGTCGTCATTCAGAATATATCATTTGCGGTGATTGGAATATTGCGCATCATGAAATTGATATTAAAAACTGGCGAGGAAATAAGAAAAATTCTGGCTTTCTACCAGAGGAACGAGCTTGGTTAACTAATTTATTTGATAATCATAAATATAAGGATGCATTTCGCACTATTAATAATAATGAAGATCAATATACATGGTGGTCGAATCGTGGTCGTGCATGGGACAAAAATGTTGGTTGGCGAATAGACTATCAGATAGTTACCCCTGGCTTGAAAGGCAAAGTAATTAAAACTGATATATATAAAGCTGAACGTTTTTCAGATCATGCCCCTTTAACTATAAGCTATGATTGGGAAATCTAACTGATTGAGAAATTTGAAGCAAAAAGCCAATGTATTATCATCAAATAATTGGCGTTTTTATTTCCAAGAGAAAATTATTACACTCTTTTTTCTTGGATTTTCTGCAGGATTGCCTTTTCCCTTGGTGTATTCAACTTTAACAGGGTGGCTTGAAGAGGCGGATATTGAAAGAAGTACTATCAGCACTTTTGCTTGGCTAGGCTTTGCTTATAGTTTTAAATTTTTATGGTCGCCACTTGTTGATTCATTAAAAATACCAGTATTAAGTAATTGGTTAGGCAGAAGAAGGGCTTGGTTGCTAGTGTCTCAATTAGGGATTGCTTGTTCATTATTTCTTTTATCTGGCATTGATCCAGGTTATGCCTTAAAAATGTTTACTTTTGTTGCTATTGCTGTGGCGCTTCTCTCGGCTACTCAAGATATTGCACTTGATGCATATCGAATAGAAATTGCTGAGATAGAGATGCAAGGGCTTCTCGCAGCGGCTTATCAATATGGGTATCGTGTTGCAATAGCGGTTGGAACTGCCGGTGCATTTCTAATAGCAGAATATGGCTCTTGGTCAATAAGTTACAAGGCAATGTCTCTATGTATGTTGGTGGGAATTGGCACAACATTATATTGTAATGAGCCAGAAGATAAGCGTTATGATCGAAAATTAATTCAGGGAAAACGAGAGCAATTCAAACAATGGATACTTTTAGCTGTAGTTAATCCATTTACTGATTTCTTCAAACGTTACGGTAGTCAGGCGATTATACTTTTACTTTTTATCTCTTTTTTTAGAGTAAGTGACTATGTACTGGGTATTTTAGCCAGTCCATTTTATCTTGATATTGGTTTTTCAAAAACACAGATCGCTGGTGTCGCTAAGTTCTATGGTCTGTGGGTATCATTAATAGGAACTGCATTTGGAGCTACTGCAATTTTAAAATTTGGTGTATCGAAATGTATTGTTGTTGCTACGATATTGATTGCAAGCACAAATCTTTTTTTTGCTTTGATGGCTTATACAGGGCCATACATGAGTTTACTGACAATAACTATAAGCGCTGATAATTTTACGATGGGATTCGCTGGCACAGTATTTATTGCATACCTATCAAGTTTAACTAATCTTTCTTTTACCGCAACGCAATATGCATTATTTACCTCGGTTAGTACATTTTTAGGAAAATTCGCTGCGGGATTTTCTGGAAATATTCAGGAATCAATAGGGTGGGTTGGATTCTTTTTATACGCTGCTTTAATGGGAGTTCCAGCTATAATACTTTCATTGTTTGTTGCAAAGAAAATACAGACTGTTGAAGCGCATCAAAAAAGATAATTGGATTTCAATCAAAAATCTTACAATGGAAGAACTTATTGTTGTAAACGAATTCGGCTGCCAATTAATATACTTTAAAAGTGAGCGTTGCAGTTCTTTATTATGATGAACTATCTATTGTTTTGGTATTCCTAGATGAGTTTTCTTAATTGCCAATCCCATATTTTGTGACCTTTTTTTAAACCCCTTTGCTCGAATTTTGATGTTGGGCGGTCTATAGCTTGATCGCCTTCATGCTCATGATACTGTATGGACATAAATTTACCGTGATCTTTGATTGAAAAATTAATATGTTCTTTGTAATTTTCCCAATCCGTTGCTAAATATAATAAACCCTTTGAAAAAAGTTTTTCGTAAAGCAAGTCGAGAAAATCTAATTGGATGATTCGTCTTTTGTGATGCTTTTTTTTCGGCCAGGGATCAGGAAAATATATATTTATTCTCTCAAGCGAGGTATTTCCAATCTGTTCTTCCAATACCTCTATGGCATCGTGCGAGATAATTCTCACATTACACAGATTATGGTTTTCTATCTGAAGCAAGCAATGCCCAATACCAGGATCATGAACCTCAATGCCAATAAAGTTAATTTTTGGGTATAACTGAGCTTGTTTGATTAATAATTCACCATCACCAAAGCCAATTTCTAGATAGATAGGATTTTCATTACAAAACAATGAGGGAAAATCTAATATCTCTTTTTTAAAATCTACACCATACTTTGACCATAAATTTTTAATAGCAAGATTTTGACCATCAGTAATTCTACCCTTACGCTTGACATAACTCTTTATGGTACGCACTTAGTTTGGTTTGCCTTTAATAAAACATACGATACTAACTAATAATAAAGGATACACAGCCCATGAGTGAATTGATAAGAAGTAAATTAAGATACTTGCTAACATTGAGGTAACACCTAAACCAATAAAATATTGTTTTCTTTCTTGATTTGAAATTTGTTGTTTTATCTTCATCCAGTGAATTTCAGTTTGATCACTTTTAGAAGCTTTTTCAGTAAGGTGCTTTAATATTTTTGGAAAATTACGAGCAGCTTGTCTCATCAAGGGAAGATTTTCACGAAAATCTTTTAAGATCGCTCTAGGTCCCATTTGTTCTCCCATCCACTCCTTTAGAACTGGATATGCTGTTTTCCATAGATCCAGTTCTGGATATAGTTGACGACCCAAACCTTCGATATTGAAAAGTGTTTTTTGTAATAAAATTAGTTGGGGTTGGATTTCCATATTGAACTGCCTAGCTGTATCAAATAGACTAATTAATACTGTAGCGAATGAAATTTCAGAAAGAGGTTTATTAAAGATTGGCTCACAAACTGTTCGAACAGCTATCTCTAATTCATCAACTCTGGTATTAGATGGCACCCAACCTGAATCAATATGTAGTTGAGCTATTTTTCTATAGTCTTCCTCAAAAAAAGCTAGAAAGTTCTCAGCCAGGTAGTACTGATCATCTTCAGTTAGTGTCCCAACAATCCCAAAATCAACAGCCGCGTATACTGGATTATCAGGGTCATCTAATTGCACGAAAATATTACCCGGATGCATGTCTGCATGGAAGAAATTATGTCTAAATACCTGTGTAAAAAATATTTCGACTCCATTTTCAGCCAATACCTTGAAATTAGTATTTTTTGACTTCAACTCATCAATATCTCTAATCGAGATGCCATAGATTCGCTCTTGGACGAGTATATTTGAATGGCATAAGTCCCAGTATATTTCGGGCACATAAAGCATTTTAGAACTAATAAAGTTCCTCTTTAGTTTTGTTGAGTTAGCAGCTTCACGCTTGAGATCTAATTCATTAAGTATGGTTTTTTCATATTCTTTTACTATTTCTATGGGTTTTACTTGAGGGCTTTCGTCCCAATATTTATTAACTA
>CABXJW010000043.1 GCA_902512585.1 uncultured Woeseiaceae bacterium
TGGTTTGATTCTGGTGCAATGTCTTATGCTCAATACCACTATCCATTTGAGAATCATGAGAATTTTGATGACCGTTTCCCAGTTGATTATATCTGCGAAGCAATCGATCAAACACGTGGGTGGTTTTACACTTTGCATGCTATTTCGACTTTAGTTTCTGATAGCGTGGCTTATCGTAATTGTATTTGCCTAAGTCATATTGTTGATCAGGAAGGTAAAAAAATGTCTAAGTCATTAGGCAATATAATTAATCCCTATGATGTATTTGATACTGTTGGAGCTGATGCACTTCGCTGGCATTTTTTGGCAAGAATTTCTCCAGATATTCAGAAAAGAGTGTCTGTTGAGATAATCTCTGATGTTGCAAGTTCATTTATGAATACTTTTTGGAATACTTATGGGTTTTTTATCCTTTATGCTCGGCTAGATGATATGGATTTAGATAGTCCTCTCGATATTGATGATAGGCCAGAAACCGATCGTTGGATCTTGGCACTATTAGATCAAACAATCATTAATACAACTGAAGCAATGGATAAGTATGATGCTAAAAAAGCGGGTGAAAAAATAGAGTCATTTATAGATCAGTTAAGCAATTGGTATATAAGACGCAATCGACGTCGGTTTTGGAAATCTACAGATCTTGAAGATAAAAGATCCGCTTATTTGACGTTATACCAATGTTTGGACGTCATCCACAGATTAATGGCTCCATTTGTTCCTTTCTTATCAGAAAATGTCTATCAGAATTTAGTGCGAAATAATCAATCTACAGCCCCTATTAGTGTGCATATGGCAGCATGGCCGACAACTAATTCGAGCTGGAGTAATGAGAATCTTCTATTTGAGATTAATGTGGTACAGAAAGTAGTTGGCTTGGCTCGTGCAGCAAGGTCACAATCTGGTGTACGAGTAAGACAACCCTTATCAAGGTTATTGATTAGAACTCCAGATGATCAATCAGCGAGTGCTATTGAAAAGCATCAATCACAGATTTTAGAGGAGCTAAATGTTAAAGACATTGAATTCATTGCCCGCGATGCTGGGTTGGTGAGTTATGTTATAAAGCCAAATTTACCGCGAATTGGAAAAACTTATGGTAAATTGATTCCAGCTATCAAGCAGGCTTTAAATGATGCAGATACCAATGTGATAGCCAGTGTGGTTGCTAAAGGCGAATCTTTCAATATAGATTGCGCGAATGAGACTATAACGCTCGAAGCTGAAGATGTGTTGATTGAAACTAAATCTGCAGAGGGTTTTTCTTGTGGTGAAGAGGGGGGATATTTGACTGCTTTAGATACTCAACTCAATGACGATTTGATAAAAGAAGGTTTGGCTAGAGAATTAGTACGATCAGTCCAAGAAGCTAGAAAAAAATCTGGCCTAGATGTCTCAGACAGGATTGTTCTCGGAATTAGTGGCTCAGAATTAGTAGAGAGCGCTTTAGGAAAATATAAAGAATTCTTAATGACTGAAACATTAGCCATTAAATGGCAAATAGATATCGATGATCCATTATTTACTGAAAATAATAGTCTTGATGATGAGGAATGGCTAATTGAGTTAGTAAAAGATAAAGGCTGAAACTATTCTTTTATCATCCCTAAGAATTCGGTTCGAGTTTTTGCATCTTTTCTAAAAGTACCTAACATTTGACTAGTTACCATAGAGACACCAGTTTTATGTACACCTCTTGTGGTCATACATTGATGTGATGCTTCTATAACCACAGCACAGCCTTTTGGTTTCAGAACATTTTGAATGCAATGGGCGATTTGTGCATTCATTTTCTCTTGCACTTGAAATCTTCGGGCAAAAGTCTCGACTACTCTCGCAAGTTTACTTATTCCAACCACTTTGTTGTTTGGAAGATAACCCACATGAGCCTTCCCAATAATAGGAGCCATATGATGCTCACAGTGTGATTCAAAGGAAATATTTCTGAGTACGATCATTTCATCATAACCCTCAACCTCTTCAAAGGTCCTCTCTAAATATTTGATGGGATCTTCTGTATAGCCTTTAAACCAGTCTTTATAGGCCCGTGCTACTCGTGCAGGAGTATCAAGAAGTCCTTCTCGATCAGGGTTATCACCTGCCCACATAAGAAGAGTACGAACCGCCTCTTCAGCATTTTGTTGGGTTGGTTTTTTTGATTGTTTACTATTTTTTTTTGCCATATAGCACCTAGTTTAAAATTAAGAGACTTGGAGTATTTTATATGCTGCAGGAGATGCCGGTACCTTTCATAGAGCAGTAACCGTTTATATTTTTTGCAAGATATTGTTGGTGATATGTTTCTGCATAATAAAACTTTTCTAGCACGTTAATTTCAGTAGTTATATCACCCAGAACATTTGATTCTATAGCTGATGATTCATTTGCAACCGCATTAGATAGCTTGCTTTGATATTGATTTAAAGATCTTGTTGCTAACATTAATTGCTCATCAGAATTTACAAATATAGCGGATCGATATTGAGAGCCAACATCACTTCGTTGTCGCATGCCTTGAGTAGGATTATGGGATTCCCAGAAAGTTTGTAGTAACTCATTATAGGTTATTTCTCTAGGATGAAAAATAATCATAACCACCTCAACATGCCCTGTTGTATCGCTGCAAACTTCTTCATAGGTTGGATTTTCTTTTTGCCCTCCGGTATATCCTACAGCTGTTGAAAACACTCCTGGGATTTGCCAAAAATGTCTTTCTGGACCCCAAAAACAACCCATGCCAAATATTGCTTGCTCCGTATCTTTCGGAAATGGTCCTATAATTGGGTTCTGATTAACGAAGTGATTTTCCAATTAAATATACTCAGTAAGTGACAAATTAATTTTTTATTGTATTATTTTTCAGATCTTAATTCATTGGAATCTTGATCGTTTGTTAAATTATTTTTATAAAAAAACTCATGCATAAAAGTAACATTTTTAGCTATAACTGGTTCTCTATCTATGAAAAGAGGTCGATACACTAAGTTTCTTATTTCTTTCCCAATTACACTATGCATGAAATCCAATCCATCCGGTTTAAAGGAAGCTCGATTTATATTTCTGGCCAAACCTCTTTTGCTGACATTGTAGTTGAATGTCACTTGCGCTTTTTCGTACCCTGGAGGAGCTTTCTCAAGGGAGGTGACTGAGGTATCTTCAAAAAATTTCGGTGGTTGTATATCTTCTAAGATAACTGGTTGCTCAAGAGCTAGCGCTCTGAATTCAAGCTTTAATTCATCCTCAGATAATAGATCCCAAACATCTCGGTATACACTATATGACCTATTTGCCCGATCGCTCATCACGTAATAGTCTGCCAAGTTAATTTTTGTTTCTACCAGATCTTGCCAAGAAGCATCTGGACTATCTTTTGCTATTCGAATTGCTTTTTTCAGGTATGAGTCACCTTTCTGCACTGTGGGAGGTTCATCGTAATAGGAGGCTGCATAATGGACAAAGAGGTAGGATTCACCTAATTCAGTTAATGGCTTAATTAAATCTATACTGTCTCTGCCTTTTTGTTTTTGCGTAATTGTTATGATTTTTCGCCATGTTTTTCTTTCCTTGTCAAATAAGGCTGATTTTCTTTGTGAGCGTGCTAATGTTTCTAATGCAGGTATCATTTCGATAGAGTTTGGATCTACGTTACGGGATTGAAGATAATAAATTCTTTTTTCTATATCTGCTGCATTTTTTCGTTCTTGAGCAGAAACATAGACATTCGCCAGTGACTCGAGGTTTTCGAGTTGTTCAAGATTATGTGGCCCATCATTCACATGGCTTATATGGATAGCTCTGGTGTAATTATCTCTAGCAAGATCCATTCTATTCATTTTTAGGTGAGTTTCGGCAAGACCTCTGAGTGGATTGATTAAATTTTTGTCTAATTGATTTTCTAAACGTTCTATTATTTTTATTGCTGATCCATAATTCATAACAGCTAACTCATAGTTTTCTTGTCCATGCTGAGCTGCCGCTAGATTTATTAACGCATCTGCTGCCTCATGACTTTCACTTCCATATGTTGATATTGTTTGTTCAACTATTTGCTTAGCTAATTGGTCTGCCTCATCAAACATTTCATCTGCTACGGCATCTAAATAAATAGTTTGCAGATTTTTTAATTCATTATTTTGATCTTGCGAAAACCCTAGTGTGCAGAAAATAATTAAAGATACGAATAGAAAATGCACAGAATAGTAGTGATACTTATTTTTGGAAATTTTTTTTTCAATTAACTCTGGCATTTCAATCTCTAATAAAACTTTTATAGATGAGTATAGCCTAGCTTCGCTATTTTAAAAGTATCTTGATGTTACTGAACCAGTATTCAGTGTTATGTTTGTTTTTTTGGCAGCGCCAGCCATGTGCCAATAAAAACTAATCCCACTCCAAATAGTGCAAATATATTCCATGAATATTCACCTACAATCGTAGATATTATAAGTGCAACAACTGGAAAAAGTAGAGTGGTATAGGCAGTTCTGGTGGAACCAATTCTTTTAATTAGCTCAAGATAGCAACCAAATGTGATAGCTGAGGCGGCAATCGAGAGATATAGCAGTGATGTTATGTAACTAAAGGTTATTTCAAAGGTAATGGGCTTATTCATCACAAACGCCAGGATCAAACATAAAAAAGAACCACACAACATAGCGTGAGCATTGATAGTAACAATTGGGATGTTTGTATTGGTATTAATAACAGCCGTAATATTTCCCAGTGAAGAAATAATAACTGCGGTAAACAACCAGAGGGCACCAATAAGTGATTTGCTTGTATTGGTTAAATCACGAAGCTCAGGCCAAAACATTAAGATTATGCCCAATATACCAATTATCGTTGCCACAATAATTCTATTTTCAATAATTTTGCCAAAAAAGATACGTTCAAAAAAGGCATTAAATATAACGATAAGACCAAACAGAACTGCCGCGAGACCACTCTCAACATAATTCATTCCATAGTATGTGAAGAGATAATTTAAACAAAACATGGAACTTCCCATGAGTATAATCATTGGATAGTGTGATAAATTTATTCGAAGCTGTTCTTTTTTTATTAGAGCGTAAGAGAATAAAAAGATGGCGGCGATAAAGAATCGATAGGCAACGGATAATTCTTCTGAAACAGCACCATATTGATAGGTGATGGCGATCCAGGATGAACCCCAAATAAGGGTGACAAGAGCAAATAGAAAAGGAGT
>CABXJW010000044.1 GCA_902512585.1 uncultured Woeseiaceae bacterium
TCGAAGGCTTATCAAAACTTCCAAATAGAGATAAAGGAGTTAGGGACGCAATAGATCATGAAGCTAGCATCATTGGTTGGCCTAAAATGCATAAAAAATTAGCATCTATTGATACAACCGCAGCCAAAAGAATTAACCCTAACGATGGACAGCGTATTCAAAGAGCTCTCGAAGTTTATGACCTAACTGGAAAAAATATTACTGATTTACAATCTCAAAAACAAAAAAATAATAATTATAATTTTATTAATTTTGCAATTAGGTGCCATTCGCGTGCTGAGCTTCACCGGAGAATTAATCTTCGTTTTTTATCAATGCTAGATAATGGTTTTCTGGAAGAAGTTTCTAATCTAAAAAATAGAGAAAGCCTCACCTCGAAACATGCCTCCATGAAAGCAGTTGGGTACAAACAAATTTGGTCTTATCTTGATGGTGATTTCAGCTTAGATGAGGCAATTATGAGAGCTCAAGCTTCTACTAGGCAGCTTGCTAAAAGACAGATTACATGGTTAAAAAATAGTATTGATGCTTCTGAAGTAAATGCTAAAAATCAGAACCTGATTAGCGCTATAAGCGCTTCTTGCAAAAAAGGATAGATAGTTGTTTGAGCGGCCAAAATTAGGAGAAGAAGCTACTTTAGTTCACGCATATAAAGAACATTCATTTGAATTTAAAGAACTAGCAATTTCAGCGGGGGCAATTATCACGGATAATCTCTTTATTGGTGGTCGTAGACCAGATAAACGTTATTATCTTGGTAAAGGAAAATTAGATGAACTGCGTTTATGCGTAAAGTCTAATCAATCAGAATTAGTAATAATAGATGCAGCCTTAAGCCCCAGCCAAGAAAAAAATATTGAGCAATATTTAAAATGCAGAGTTTTGGATAGAAGTGGTTTAATCCTTGATATCTTTGCTCAAAGAGCTAGAAGTTTTGAGGGTAAATTACAGGTTGAATTAGCCCAATTAAGGCATATTTCTACACGCTTAATAAGAGGTTGGACACATCTCGAAAGGCAAAAGGGTGGTATTGGACTTAGAGGGCCAGGTGAAACTCAATTAGAAACTGATAGACGTTTAATTGATAAACGTATTCGGCAATTGAAGTATCGTCTCGGGCAAGTTGATAGAAGGCGTTCAATGAATCGTCAGAATAGATTAAAAGCTGAAATACCCATTGTTGCTATTGTAGGTTATACCAATGCTGGTAAATCTACTTTGTTTAAGGAATTAACCGGAGCTAATGTATTAATTAAGGATCAGTTATTCGCCACATTAGACCCAACAATGAGGAGACTTGATTTACCTGAAGGTGGACCTATTATATTAACTGATACAGTAGGTTTCATTAAGGATTTGCCTCATGAGTTAGTTGCGGCCTTTAGAGCAACACTTCAAGAGGCAAAAGAAGCTAATTTAATTTTGCATGTTATCGATGCTAGTGATCCTAATCGCTGGCAAAGAATAAAGCAGGTTAATCAAGTTCTCGATCAGCTTGGTGCAAGTGATGTACCTCAATTAAGAGTTTATAACAAAATAGATAAAATGAGATATAAGCCAAAATTAACAAAAAGATTGGATGGAAGAGGAAGGGCGGTATGGATATCAGCCGCAAAAAATCAAGGGCTGAGTTTTTTGATTGATGGACTGCGCAGCTTTATATATAAAAATCTTTTATCTGGGCGCATAAAGTTAAAAAATAATCAAGGGAAGCAACGCGCAAAATTATTTGAAATGGGAGTGGTTAAGGACGAAAAAGTACTAAATGATGGTAGTTGGGAATTAGCAATTCAGATTACTAAAAAAGATATCCTTCGATTTTTAAAAAAAGAAGGCATGAGCGCAGATGCTTTTGGTAAGATAAGTTGATAATAGGTTTTACAATAAAAATAACAAATAGAGACATAAATTATGAGTTGGAATGATTCGGGAAATGGGCAGGACCCATGGAAAAATAATAATCAGCCAGATGATTTGGATAAGATCATTCAGGGATGGCAAAAGAAAATAAATGCAATAATTGGTGGTGGTAAAAGTGGCAGTGGCAATAAAAGTTCAGGTGCATCAAATGGCACATCAATGCTACTTATTTTCATCTTTGTTGCATGGTTGTTTACTGGTTTATATAGGGTGGACCAAGCGGAGCGAGGTGTTGTCCAGAGATTTGGAGAGTATACTGAGACCACTTTTCCCGGCTTGCATTGGCACATACCTTTTCCTATTGAGACTGTGGATCTAGTAAATACAGGTATTGTTGCTAATTATAGCTTCAGTACTGAGATTCTAACTGCTGATGAACAATACGTATTTGTTCAGATGGTAGTTCAGTATCTCCGTAATGACCCGGTTAAGTATAGTTTTGAGGTCATTAATCCAGAGGGAACTTTAGAGGATTTGACTCAAAGTGCATTGAGAGAAGTAGTTGGAACAAGCTCATTGGAAGTACTTGTAAATGATAGGAGAGACGAAATTGGTCCCAAGACACAAATTGTCCTCCAGAATACATTAGATGCTTATAATGCAGGAATTGAGGTAACTTCTATAAACTTAGAAAAATTAGACTACCCACAAGCTGTTCAAGCTGCAGTAGATGACACACAAAAAGCAAGAAATGATAGTGATCGATTTATTCTAGAAGCAGAAAAATATGCTCAAGATTTAATTCCAAGAGCTAGAGGAAA
Organism: uncultured Woeseiaceae bacterium; assembly: GCA_902512585.1. Taxonomy (GTDB): domain Bacteria; phylum Pseudomonadota; class Gammaproteobacteria; order Steroidobacterales; family Woeseiaceae; genus SP4260. Next base: position 2,682 of record CABXJW010000044.1, read on the forward strand.
TGCTCAAAGAATCCTTCAAGATGCAGAGGCATATAGAGATCGTGTAATAGCTGATGCTGATGGACAAGCCAGTCGATTTTTATCTTTACTTGCTGAATACAAAAAAGCACCGAGAGTGACTCGAGATCGACTTTATATAGAGGCAGTTGAAGAGGTTTATAAGAATACAAATAAAGTGATTCTTGATTCACAAGGCAGTGGAAATCTTCTGTATCTTCCCATAGACAAACTAATTGGTGAAGGAAACTCGCCTACCAGAAATAATAATCAAAATACTTTATCTACATCTGGTACACAAAATAACACGCCAGATTCATCAGCTAATCGTGATAGGAGGCAACGTCAATGAATATGGGAAAAACAGGACTAATTACAATCATCGGCCTTGCTTTGGTCGTTCTTAATTTAACGGCTTTCACTGTCAATGAAAGAGAATTGGCAATTAAGTTACAAGTGGGCGAGGTGGTCCAAGCTGATTATAAGCCAGGACTGCATTTTAAAATTCCATTTATTCAAACGGTGGAGAAATTCTCAAGCCGAATCTTGACGATTGATGAGCGCCCAGAACGGATTTTTACTGGTGAGCGTCTAGCAATGGATGTTGATTTCTTTGTTAAATATAGAATTATCAATACCGTTGATTTTTATGTTTCAACAGGCGGCTCTTACAGAGTAGCAAATAGTCGTATATCAGAGATCATAAAGAATGCGATTGTTACTGAATTTGGTAAAAGGACTGTTCAAGAGGCAATATCTGTTGAGCGCGCTGAATTAATGAGAGATATGCTTGCAACGGCGACCACTACTGCCGAGGGTCTTGGTGTTGAGTTAGTTGATGTGCGAGTAAAGCAGGTCGAGTTTCCCGATGATGTTCGGAACTCGGTATATCAACAAATGCGTGAAGAAAGAGGTCGAATAGCTGCTGAAAGACGCGCTGAAGGAATGGAAGTCTCTGAGCAAAAAAAATCAACAGCTGACAAGGAAAGAACAATAATACTGGCAAATGCGAATAGAGACTCTCAGAAATTAAGAGGCACAGGTGACGCTAGAGCAGCAGAAATCTACGCTGATGCATACAATCAAGATCCTGAGTTCTATGCATTCTATCGGAGTATAGATGCTTACAGGAACTCTATTGGTAACTCTAATGATATTATGGTTATTGATCCAAATAATGAATTTTTCCGCTACTTAAATAATTCAAGTTCCAGTAAAAATTAGGATCTTTTAAGCTTTCCAATAAAGTGATGTGGCAAGAAGTATTTATAGCAGTTGCATTGTTTTTAATTATCGAGGGATTTATTCCATTTGTGAGTCCAGCGAGGTTTAGAGTTTTTGTAGAAAGGATGTCAAAACTCAATAATGATAATTTAAGGATAATTGGCTTTATATCAATGCTTGTTGGATTGTTGATGTTATTTTTAATTACCGCCTAATATGAGATTGAATAATGAGTAAAAATGTAGTTATTGTGGGAACGCAATGGGGTGATGAGGGTAAGGGTAAAATTGTAGATTTATTGACCGAAGAGGTTGCGGCTGTTACGCGATTTCAAGGGGGTCATAACGCGGGTCATACTCTTGTTATCGAGGGCAAAAAAACGGTTCTTCATTTAATACCTTCTGGTATATTGCATGATAATGTTGACTGCTTAATTGGTAATGGAGTGGTAATCTCACTCTCAGCTTTAATCACCGAAGCTACGAAGTTAATTGAGAGTGGCATACCGGTATATGACCGATTAAAAATAAGCCCAGGTTGTCCTATTATATTGCCATCTCATGAGGCATTGGATGCAGCAAAAGAACTAAAATTGGCCGGCAAAGCAATTGGTACTACTGGAAGGGGTATTGGTCCAGTCTACGAGGATAAAGTGGCTCGTAGAGCTTTACGGATATCAGATTTACTTGATACTAATAAATTAGCGATAAGATTAGCTGAAATACTCGAGTATCATAATTTTTTATTGAAAAATTATTATGAGGCGGATGAATTAAATTTTGATGAGGTTTATGCAAACCTAATTGAGCAAAGGCAGATAATTTTACCCTTAATTAATGATGTCTCAAGAATACTCGAGAAACTTCAGTCAGAGGAGAGAAATATCTTATTTGAGGGTGCTCAAGGTGTGTTCCTGGATATAGATCATGGCACTTATCCTTATGTTACATCATCTAATACAGTTGCTGCGGCTGCCAGTATTGGTACAGGTTTGGGCCCTAAAGATCTTAATCATGTACTGGGCATTATTAAAGCTTATACTACAAGAGTGGGTTCTGGCCCATTTCCGACAGAATTATTTGATGCATCAGGAGAGCATCTCGGTAAAGTAGGCGTTGAATTTGGAGCCACAACAGGTAGACCGAGGCGATGTGGTTGGTTTGACGCTATTGCCG
>CABXJW010000045.1 GCA_902512585.1 uncultured Woeseiaceae bacterium
AGGGGTCTGTGAGTCAAGGTGAAGCTCTTTATTCTACAAAATGTGCTTTCTGTCATGGAAGCAAAGGGCAAGGAGGAATTAATGAACGGCTTGTCGCTTACGAAAATGAAGCCTTTCCAAGAGCAACAATTGCTTGTGGATTTGAGTGCCGAACAATTGGTAACTACTGGCCATATGCAACCACATTATTTGATTACATACTCAGGTCAATGCCAATGAATGCACCTGGATCGTTGACAGATAACGAAGTGTATGCACTCTCCGCATACTTATTATATCTAAATAAAATTATACCTAATGACACAAAATTATCGGCCACTATTTTAAAAGAAATTGTAATGCCCGCGCAGGACAAATTCACACCAGACGATCGTCTTGAATATAATATGGTGCACTAACCTATGAAAGACAAGAGAAATAAAACTTCAAAATTAAATATAACTCGACGTAGTGCTCTTGTTGGTATGGCTGGAGCAGCCGGCACCATCATCGCTAGAACAGCTAGTGGTCAGGAAATTCAAACATCTACAAATCGACCGTTTGCACCAGAAGATCCCTCAAAAGTCACTGCAAAACAATGGGCAACTAAAATTGGTAAACGGTCAGTATTTGAAACGTATGAACGTGACGTTAGATACACAGGTACAAGCTCAAGAACTCCATTACATCAACTACATGGAACTATCACACCAGCTGACCTACATTTTGAAAGGCATCATGCTGGTGTCCCTCTTATTGACGTAGAAAAACATAAATTAATAATTCATGGAATGGTCGATAAGCCTCTTTCCCTCACTGTTAATGATCTAAAACGATTTCCTGCAGTGAGCAGAATTTGTTTTATTGAGTGTTCTGGTAATCTAGCCAGAGAAGCAGATGAATACACAACACCACAAAATATCTGTGGCATGACTAGTCAAAGCGAATGGACTGGAGTGATGCTTTCTACTTTACTAAAGGAGGTGGGGGTAAAACCATCTGCTTCATGGTTATTAGCTGAAGGCACTGATGCGGCCGTTCTAACTCGAAGCATTCCAAAACAAATCTGGAATGAGTCAATGATCGTTTATGCTCAAAATGGTGAAGCTATAAGGCCAGAGAATGGTTATCCCATTAGATTATTAAATCCAGGTTATGAAGGAAATTCATCTGTCAAATGGCTACGTAGAATTGAAGTATCTGACCAACCCTTCATGACTCGTGAAGAAACATCAAAATACACGGAAATGGTGAAGGGTGGTAAGGCAAGGCAATTCAGTCTGACCATGGATGCACGCTCTATTATAACTTACCCTTCTTATCCTAATGTGGTCGAAAAAGGCTGGATAGAAATTCAAGGGATTGCATGGAGTGGACGCGGAAAAATTATTAAAACCGAAGTTAGTACTGATGATGGAAAATCATGGCAATCAGCTAAATTACAAGAACCAATCCTTCCAAAGGCGCACACACGTTTTAGACATCTGTTTAATTGGAATGGGAAAGAAACAGTCATTCTTAGCCGGGCAATTGATGAAAGTGGTTACGTACAACCAACAAGAGAAACATTAATTAAGGTGAGAGGTGCTGGCTCTATTCCTTATCATAATAATCCAATTACTGGATGGACGCTTCGTCCGGGTGGTGACGTCTTATATCGTACTCAGGAATGGGGTTAACTTTTTTTGGGATACCATGACATGCTAATCAAAAAACCAATATCAATTAAATCTTCTGAAATAACCAGTGAGACTAATTACCTTAATCGTAGAAATTTTCTTAAATCGAGTACCCTTATTGGCGGCAGTATCATATCTAGCAGTCTAATTGGAGCCAATCTACCAGATGAACCATTCGCAGAGTTAAAAGATGTTCAACCCAGTAAATATAGTACAGATGAAAAAATTAATAACTTTCTGGATGTCACTAGTTACAATAATTACTATGAATTTGGCTTGGATAAGGATGATCCCTATAAAAATTCTAGAGATTTTCAATCACGCCCATGGTCGATCGAAGTCACTGGAGAAGCAGAAAAAACGGGAGTATTTGATATCGAAGATTTCATAAAACCTCATTTACTTGAAGAACGAATATATAGAATGAGATGCGTGGAAGCTTGGTCTATGGTAATTCCATGGGTTGGAATTCCTCTTGCGGATATAATTAAGACTTTCAAACCACTCTCATCAGCAACCCACGTTAAGTTTGAAACTCTCCATGATCGCGAAAGAATGCCAGGTCAAAAATCAAGAGTATTAAAATGGCCTTATCGGGAAGGATTAACAATTCAAGAAGCAGTTAATCCTCTAACTATCATGGCAGTAGGAATGTATGGTCGAGCACTGCCTAACCAAAATGGTGCTCCAATTCGCTTAGTAGTGCCATGGAAATACGGTTTTAAGGGTATCAAAGGTATCGTGAAGATGAGCTTCGTAAAAAGTCAACCCAAAACAAGCTGGGAGATGGCCGCACCCAATGAATATGGATTTTATGCGAATGTTAACCCGAAGGTTTCTCACCCAAGATGGAGCCAAGCTCGGGAGAGAAGAATCGGAAGTGGGGTATTTGCAAGCAAACAACCAACGCAACTATTCAATGGGTATGGGGAACAGGTAGCTCATTTATATGATGGACTTAATCTTCGTCGACACTTCTAAAAAGACCTTATGCTAACGGCAAAATCTGCAAGAAAATTCTTTAAACTACCGGTATTTCTAACTTGTTTATTACCTTTTTTGTTTATTATTACAGATGCTTATGAGTATACGGGTAGTTTAGGCGCTAATCCGATTGAGAATATTCAAGATAGGCTCGGAAACTGGGGCTTAAGATTCCTATTAATTTCTCTTGCAATCACCCCTATTAGGAAAATTACTGGTCAAGCATGGATCACACTATTTCGAAGAATGCTTGGCTTGTTTGCTTTCTTTTATGTGCTATTACATTTTTTAACATGGTTAATACTAGAGCAAAGCATGCTCTTACCAGCCATTATTGAAGATATAATAACTCGACCATTTATTACAATTGGCTTTTTAGCATTACTCATACTTTTTATTATGGCGGCCACCTCAACAACAAATATCAAAAAAAAATTAAAAAAACGCTGGCACACCATCCATCGTTTAGTTTACGGTTCGAGTGCTCTCGCAGTATGGCATTATTGGTGGCAAGTTAAAAAAGATATTACAGAACCACTAATTTATGCAGTTATTTTATCAATCTTATTGTTATATCGACTCTGGTATAAATACAAATCTCAAAAATTGATGTCATTAAAAACAAAAAACCCCGCATAGCGGGGTTTTTGCTAATAGTTAAAATAGTGCAATGATTTACATCATTCCGCCCATTCCACCCATTCCACCCATTCCGCCCATATCAGGCATAGCAGGTGCTGCTGCTGGTGCATCTTGAGGTGCATCAGCAACCATAGCTTCAGTTGTTAATAATAACCCTGAAACGGAGGCAGCATTTTGAAGTGCATAACGAGTTACTTTTGTTGGGTCCAGAATACCAGACTCAATCATATCACCGTAATCTCCAGTAGCTGCATTATAACCGTAGTTGCCTTTTCCTTCAGCTACAGAATTAAGAACAACACTAGCATCTCCACCCGCATTAGATACAATCTGTCTGAGTGGTTCTTCAACAGCTCGTCTTAGGATTGCAATACCAACATTTTGATCATCATTCTCACCAGTGAGTTTCGATATTCCTGTCACGGCTCTGATCAAAGCAACACCACCACCAGGAACAACTCCCTCTTCTACAGCAGCTCTTGTCGCATGAAGAGCATCTTCTACTCGAGCTTTTTTCTCTTTCATTTCAATTTCAGTGGCAGCACCTACTTTGATTACCGCAACTCCACCAGAAAGTTTTGCAACTCGCTCTTGTAGTTTTTCTTTGTCATAATCAGAACTTGAATCTTCTATTTCATTGTTAATAGTATCAACTCGCCCTTTGATCTCTTTCGCACTACCAGCTCCATCAATAATTGTTGTATTTTCTTTATTGATTTGAACTTTTTTGGCATCACCAAGATCTTCTATAGTAGTTTTTTCAAGAGAAAGTCCGACTTCTTCAGCAATAACTTTACCACCAGTTAGAATCGCAATATCTTCTAACATCGCTTTACGGCGATCTCCAAAACCAGGTGCTTTTACTGCCGCCACTTTAACAATACCACGAATGTTATTTACAACTAGTGTTGCTAATGCCTCACCTTCAACATCTTCAGCAATAATCAATAGTGGTCGGCCAGCCTTTGCAACACCTTCCAGAATTGGTAGTAAATCACGGATATTCGAGATTTTCTTATCATGTAAAAGGATAAGCGGACTCTCTAATTCAACTGTTTGACTTTGTTGATTATTGATAAAGTAAGGAGACAAATAACCACGATCAAATTGCATGCCTTCAACCACATCTAACTCGTTGGCTAATGCATTGCCTTCTTCAACGGTGATAACGCCCTCTTTACCAACTTTCTCCATAGCTTTCGAAATGATTTCACCAACTTCAACGTCTGAATTAGCAGAAATACTTCCTACTTGAGCTATCGAAGTATCATCTTTACATGGTTTTGAAATTTTCTGCAGTTGCTCAATAATAGCAGCTGTAGCTTTGTCAATTCCACGCTTAAGATCCATTGGATTCATTCCTGCAGCGACTGATTTTAAGCCTTCTCTTAGCACAGCTTGAGCCAAAACAGTTGCTGTTGTAGTTCCATCGCCAGCAATATCAGAAGTTTGTGAAGCAACTTCTTTAACCATCTGGGCACCCATATTTTCGAACTTGTCGTCAAGTTCAATCTCTTTAGCAACTGATACACCATCTTTTGTGACGGTTGGTGCTCCAAAGCTTTTATCAAGTACTACATTACGACCTTTTGGGCCCAATGTTACTTTTACTGCATTTGCTAAGACATTTACACCTGCAAACATCTTTGA
>CABXJW010000046.1 GCA_902512585.1 uncultured Woeseiaceae bacterium
TTAAGTTTATCAATTAAATCCTTGTAAAAATTGGTATAAAAAGAATACCCTTCAGGAAAAAAAATCCCATCTGGATGCAGATAGGTCTCATCAGCATGTGCAGCGATGTAATATGACTCTTGGCTGTAAATGTCAGCGAAAGCTATAATTTTTTTACCTGATTCACGCACATCTTCTAATTTATCTGCAATACGCTCCAATTTACTTAATCCACCTCCACTCAAGTTGTTAAGGTTTAGAAATATAATCTTAATACGGTCGTCAAATTTAGCGTAATCAAGGGCATCGATAATATCATCAACGAGAACTTCGCCTGCTATCTCACCAAAAGCCTCATTAACCGCTCTTTCGTAGGCATTTCCTTGAAGTTGATCAACCAACCTACCTATTGGATTTATTAGTAAGACACTTTTTTCATTAATGGAAACATGAGAAGGTGAGGTTAATATCGCAACTAAAAATATCACAATAACCATCATCAAAAGCGCATGAACTATTTTTCTGAGTCTGTTTAAGCCATTCCAAATCGCATGGAGAAATTTTTTAATCATAAGCATTGCAAACAGACCTATTGTAGTTAGTTATAGGAAAATTAAAGTCAACTGAGGCCAATAAATAATCATAATAACTGAAATTAAAAGTATAACAAAGAACGGTAATGTCGCGGCATAGACAGTAGCAATTGATTTATTAAAACGATAACTAGCTATAAATAAGTTCAAGCCTACCGGAGGTGTTAAATAACCCAATTGCATTGCAGAAAGAAAAATTATTCCCAAGTGCACAGGATCTACATTGTATTGACTTGCTACCGGTAATAATAAAGGCACGACTAAAACAATAGCAGCAAAGATGTCTAATATGGCACCTAAAATTAGTAAAAAACACAATAATAATGCTAGAAATGTAAATTGGTTAGTCACAACACTAGAGATAGTGTGGAAAATTTGCTGCGGTATCCCAGAATCAATCATATAGTTTGTTGACGCTAAAGACACCGCCAACACAATTAATATACCACCAACCAATAGCATTGACTCTCTCATTAATGAGGGTAATTGAACTACTTTAATTTCCCTCAATATAACTACCTCAACCAAAATTACATATAATGCAGTAATCGCTGCCGCTTCGGAAATAGCAAAAAATCCGGAATAAATTCCGCCCAAAACAATAATAGGTAACGGTAACTCCCAGATAGATTCTCGAAATGCATGCACTAATTTTTTAAAATTGAATGGCTTTGTCTTCCTGTTTGAATGCCTCCCTATCCAAAAGCAATAAACTGACAGCATTAATAACATTAACAACCCTGGCAATAAACCTGCTTTAAATAAGTCATCAATGGAAACCTCTGCTATGACGCCATAGAGTATCAAAGGTAATGATGGTGCAAACAATAGTCCTAAGCTGCCACTTGTCGTAATTAATCCAAGACTGAATGATTCATCATAAGCATCACTATTTAACGCCGGATATAGGATTGCACCTATTGCGATTATAGTGACGCCAGAGGCGCCAGTAAAAGCCGTAAAGAAAGCACAAGTGAATAAAGAGACTATCGCTAAACCACAGGGCATCCACCCCAATATAGCATCTGTTAATCGCACTAATCTCTGTGGCGCATCACTTTCACTGAGCAAATATCCAGCAACAGTAAATAGTGGGATTGCTGATAAAAATGGCATGTCTGCTAGACCTAACACTTCAATAACAAATGCCATTAGATCAATTTCTTCCGAGTAATAACCTAACATCGCACTCATTGCAATAACAGCAAATAATGGTGTCCCAACAAAACATAATATTGCTAAAAAACCCAACATTTCAGGTAGTTCTTATATATTTTAGTAAATTATGTGCACTAATATTCAAGTAACGATAACCCATTAATAAGAATGAGATTGGCACGATAATATAGGCAGCCCATGCTGGTGTATCTATCAGTACTTGTTCCTCAAAATCAAGAGTCAACCCTATAAACCGAAAAGCATGCCATGCGATCATCCAACAAATGCTGCAGGTAATTAATCCAGTGAAGGTATCCAATAAAAGAGCATGCTTGTTGCTGATCATCTTAGAGATGAGGTCAATCTTTAAATGCTTATTCTGCCTACTTGCTGATATAGCAGCTATTAATGTAGCCCATAATACAAACAACTTCACAAGTTCATCAGCCCATATAAAGCCTGAATTGAATACTAAACGCATAAAAATCTGAGTTACTGATAGTCCAATAATGCTTCCTATGAAGCTCACAATCAAAATATCCTCTAGGAGAATTCCAATATGTTCAATTTTTTTGAATATTGATTTTATTTTCAATACTAGTCACCGTTACTCTATTTGTTCCTCATCCTGAAATCTTGAATATCCGAAGAAATCCTTTCATATAAATCTTTTGAAAACATTCCACGATTAGCCATATCTTGATTGGGTTTAATCAAAAGTTTAGAGAGTTTTTCATATTCACTCTCATTAAAAGATACTTCGGTTAATCCGATATTCAATAAAGCTTGAATAGCATTATCAGTATCAGATTCACCTATACGATCAACATCTTTGTATATTTGAGTTAATACCTCATCAAGTATCAACTCATCATCCGGTCTTAAACGCTTTATTACCTTGGAATCTATGGCCAAAAAACCCATTGCATACAAAACAGGAATTTTTGTAAGATAATTTATTTTTGTATGCCACTGCAAAGCCAGAGCAACCACCGGCGGAATTGCCACAATATCAATTAATCCAGTTTGCAGGCCAGTGAGGACATCAGTCATTGGAAGCGGGACAGGCAGAAGGTTTAACGCTTTCATTGCCTCATAACTGATAAGATCGCCCTGTGGTAACCAGATTTTTTTATCAGTTAAATCTTCATAACTTTTAATTGGTTCATTCGACATGATATAAGCAAAGCCTCCGCCTGCAAATCCATATATATCGAAACCTAAATTCTTAAATCCAAGTTCTAGCTCATTATCAGTTAGGTTTCGTATGTATTCTACCTCATTAATATCTTTGAACAGGAAGGGTAGCCCATAAATATTTAAATCAGGATAATTAGTTTGGAAATCAGTCGGAGAAAACGTTCCACCTTGAAGTTGGCCAATTTTTATTTTCTGTAAATTTTTCTTTGCACTACCCTGAGCACCGCCCCAGTAAAATTTTAACTTTACCCTTCCCTCAGTTCTTTCTTGAATTTCTTTTGAGCCTGCATTAAAGCGTTCGGCCCAATCTGAGTTCTGGGGCGCTAAAGTAGCTATCTTTATTTGAGTTTGGCTATAAGCCATAGAACACAAAATAAAGTAATTAAAAATTACAAGTATACTTACTTTTCGATATTGAGAAGGTTTGTTGTTTTTACTAAAAATAATCATCTGCACTTTCCATTAAAAGAACTGCTTCCTCCTGGGCTAGAATATTTGTCAGGGTGTAGCCTTTTACGATCGGGTTAGCGAGTATAACTTCAGATAATAATTTATCATGCAATTCTCTATCATATAAAGGTTTTGCATAACCATTAGCATATTCAACCTTAGCGCTAAGATTTTTGCCTGAACTGATCTCTATCGCCATTTCAAAGTAATCCTGACCTTGATCAAAATCTCCACCCAAAGCTGGCGGCCTTAATGTAGATAAGATACCCAAATAGGTATAAACCGTATCAAGCATTTCACTACTTGGAGCTATCTCTATATAACGCTCTAGAATCGCTTGAATATGTGGCAAACGAGCTATGGCATTCCAGTCCGTACTATGAGCGCGCGTATATGCAAGTGATGAAATTGCATGATTTAATAATAAATTTGCATCATACTTTTTGATAGCCGCTAATGTTTTTAAGTACTCATCAAATGCTTGTTCATTCCAAAGACAAGTCATTTGATTTGATATGCACAATGCTTCATTACTATATCGGAGTGCTTTACTGGTTAATCGCTTCGCGCGAACTTTGTCATCAACAAAAATTCCACCATATGAGGCATATAGCTTCGCTGCGCTTGAAAGCATCTCTGGATTTCTAGGATCTGATTCAATTAAACTATCTAATAATAATAAATAAGCAGGAGCACCATCACGAACAATTTGAGGATCCTCTTGATTAATTATTGCTAGGGATAAATTATCTGCCAAATTTCCGGTGACATTGGAAACAATTGATGAGCAAGAGACGGTCGTTAATAATAAAGAATAATAACAACATCTTTTTATTAAGCTTTTTAATTTAATTGGCATTGTTAAATCAAAACCGAACCGAAAATTAATGACTTAGAATAAACAAGAATCTATATTTTCTCTTTGATTCTCGCTGCTTTTCCTGTCAATCCACGCAAATAATATAATTTTGCCTGACGCACATCGCCACGTCGCTTAACTTTAATTTCACTGACTAATGGGCTATATGTTTGAAATACCCTCTCTACACCCTCGCCATGAGACATTTTACGTACCGTAAAAGAAGAATTTAATCCCCTGTTTCTTTTTGCTATGACTAAACCTTCATATGCTTGAAGTCTCTCCCGATTACCCTCTTTAACTTTTACCTG
>CABXJW010000047.1 GCA_902512585.1 uncultured Woeseiaceae bacterium
AAAATAATGGTTGAGTAAAGTCCTCGCATCACCACTCACCCAGAGTTTAGTAAGGGTATCACCTAATTCATTTTGCGCAGCATTAAGAGTGGGTGGGTGGGCCTGACGGTATCCTTTTTGCAAAAAATTAATTATTTTTGCTTCGTCTTGTCTGAAGGCCTCAACCGCACCACTCTCTCCCCATTGCTTGGATAGCTCTAGATCAAGGGCTTTTGGGTCACGATGAATAAAAGTAGGTTCGCGATCACCGGGAAAAAATATAAACTTAGGGTGAGTTGGGACAAAATATTCTAATTGTTTTGATAGACCTGTTTCCACAAATATAAAATCTTGCATCAAGCCGAGCACAGATGCTCCAAGTGCGTATTTATGTGGAATTTTATTGTAAGACATCTCCTCAGAGACACAAGCCCCTCCCAGACGATTTGCCTGGTCGATTATTGTAACATGGCAACCTTGTCTTTGAAGATAGTTGGCCGCAACAAGTCCATTAATTCCAGCACCAACTATTAGGATATTTTTCTGTTTCATTGATTAGATTATATTGAAGTAATTTCAAAAAAGAATAACAAAATGCAGAGAAATTGATCTGTATCAAAAATCAAGTAATGTAATTCCCTTGAAACTATTCATTGCGGTCTCAAATGAATCAGATGGATCATCTCGTTCTATAAAATAATGTTTCAAGCCAGCAATTTTATTTATTGCAAATATAGCAGAAAAATCAATAATACCTGCCCCAACATCCGTCATATTCGATGAAGGTGCCATATCTTTAACATGCCACAAAGGAAATCGGCCAGGATTTTTATGAATAAACTGAACTGGATCCACTTTGGCCTTTGAGATCCAGTAGAGATCGAGTTCAAAATTAACAAAATTTGGGTCTACCCTCTCAAGTAAAATATCCATCGGGATTTCCCCATCTAACATCTGAAACTCAAAATCATGATTATGGTAAGCAAAATTTAACCCAGCAACCTTACACTTCTCTCCAAACTCAGAAAACAAATCCGCATGTGCGTAATACTGATCAATTGATTTTCTCTCACTTGGATCTAACCAAGCCATAACAATATATTGATGGCCAATTGCTTTAGCTGATTCAATCACTTGATCTCCATAATCCCGTATGAGTTGAATCTCAATATGTGTTGATGGAGAGGTTAACCCAAAATCAGTTAAGTAATTCTTAATTTGTTTTGGGGTTTGGCCAAAATATCCAGCAAATTCAACTTCTTTATAACCAATACTTGAAATCTTCTGAAGTGTCATAGCTACATCTTTTTTCATTTGATCTCGGACTGTATATAGCTGTATGCCAATATTTCCTAGGCCTTGTTCTGAAAGAGAGGCAGCCTTCAAATGAGAAATATTTACACCTAGTGCGGCAGGAGCCATTAACATTGATTTTTTTAGAAATTCTCTACGTACCATGATGTTGATATCCTTTTTTTCACAAACGTCCTTCTTGGAGCATCTCGACCGCGTTTGCAGCAGCTCTTGCAGTGAGAGCCATGTATGTTAACGAGGGGTTTTGACAAGCACTCGAGCTCATACAAGACCCATCAGTTACAAATAAATTTGGTATATCATGTGCCTGATTGTATTTATTCAAAACTGAAGTTGTTGGATCATGACCCATTCTTGCAGTACCCATTTCGTGTATAGCTAATCCGGGTGGAGCAGAATTATTGTAAGTCTTAACATTTTTCATACCTGAAGCTTCGAGCATTTCTTTTGCATCTTCAGCCATAACTTTGAGCATTTCTAATTCATTTTCTCTAAGTTTGCACTCAATATTCAAAATCGGGATTCCCCATTTATCTTTTAATTTATTATCCAACCAAACTCGATTTCTCTCGTCTGGTAACATTTCACCAAAACCACCCAAACTGAAGGTCCAAGGGCCTGGATGCCTTAATTGCTCTTTTAAATCAAGCCCAATACCTTTTAATGTTTTAGCACGCTTCCAACTTGGACGTTTACCGCCACCCTGGAAGCCAAAACCGCGAAGAAATCTATTGTCCTTCGATGTTACATTATGATAACGAGGAATATATATACCATTTGGTCTCCGACCTTTAAAATATTTATCTTTAAAGCCTGGATATTCTGCGTTAGCACCACTCTCAAATATATGATCCATTAAATTTAAACCCAGATAACCACTAGAATTCGCAATTCCATTAGGAAAGCGCTCGCTTTTAGAATTAAGCATGATTTGGGTACTACCTAATGTTGAGGCGCATAAAAAAATAATGCGGGCGTTGACTTGAGAGCGCACATTAGTCTTTGCGTTAATAATTCTTACACCTGTTGCTTTATTTGTGCCCTCGTCATAAACGATACTATGTGCAATCGAGTCAGTTAGAATGGTTAAATTATTAGTCCGCCTAGCAGCTGGGAGAGTGGCTGATAAGGTACTAAAGTAGGCTCCAAAAGAGCAACCTCTCTCACATTGGTCTCTACTCTGACACTGGCCCCGACCAAGCTCTAAGTGCTCTTTTGTCGGTTCGGTTAAATGAGCGCATCTACCAATAATCATAGTTCTGTCTGGAAATTGTTGCTCGATTTGTTTTTTCACTTCGATCTCAACACAATTCATTTCCATGGGAGGTAGAAATTGACCATCAGGTAATTGCTCTAAGCCTTCTTTCGAGCCACTTATACCTGCGAATTTTTCAACATGATCATACCAAGGCGCAATATCTTTATAACGAATTGGCCAGTCAACACCGTGACCATCTTGCTTGTTTGACTTAAAATCCATCTCACTCCAACGGTAACTTTGCCGGTACCAGAGCAATGAACGACCACCAAGCTGATAACCTCGAATCCAACTAAATGGTTTATCTTTCTTGGTAATATAAGGATGCTTTCTATCATTAACAAAAAATTGTTTTGTAGCATCATCAAGCGCATAGCATTGCTGTTGGATAGCATATTCCTGGTTTAAAACATCCTCGGGAATTGAGCCATGATATGGTAATTCCCATGGCGCCTTACCTTCACCAATATAATCCTGGCCATGTGTTGTATTAGGCCCTCTTTCAACTAATAGGACTTTTAATCCCCTTTCGGTCAATTCCTTGATGGCCCAACCACCCGATATACCCGAACCAACCACAATCGCATCAAAATCAGTGCTCATTACTTATCTCAATTATTTTATTCATCACGCTGACCACGCCTTATCTGCTTTGGTGTATGGTAAGCAACCTCTGTAAATACCAGGCATGGGATCATAATTTAACTCCATTGAAGCACCTTCTTTTGATGTATAATATCCTGAAATCACAAACCATTTAAAATCATGAAAGAATTGTATATTTTTATCTGTATTAGTATCAGAGTAATTATCTATACTGGTTAAAAAGTTTATTTGCTGTTGCCTATCACAGTCATTGAAGTTCAAAGAAAATTCCTTTTTCACTGCATTATTGAGTTTAGCAACACCAAGATGATATTTTTTTTGCGTATCAGAAGAAGCCCATTCGGAGAGCATCATATCAATATAATTATTTACAAGCGCATCAAGTGCGCCTGGCGTGTCGGACCTAGGAATTATCAAATCAACCATATTTGACACCATCATAAATTCATCAGAATTAAAAAACTGAGGTGCAAAGTGCTTATCATTAACTGCAGCAGATAAGAGTTCTATTTTTGCCAGAGGTATACTGGCACCCAAGAGAATACTGATATTCTTTAGGGCCATCCTTCTTGTTATTTTAATTTTAGTGTTAATTATCCTTCCTCTTTTTTTTAAATTACCTGTAATATATTTCTAACTGCCCTACTATTATTTTGTTTTTTTGGCCAGCATTCAAGCCCTATAAAACCTTTATAGTTTAAATCTTTTAGTTGCTCAAAAATAAAATTATAATTAATTTCACCTGTTCCAGGTTCATTTCTTCCGGGTACATCTGCAACTTGGATGTAACCGATCTGATCTATTCCGAGCTTAATATTTTCTATTAGGTTGCCTTCACTCAACTGCATATGATAAAGATCCCAATTAATCTTTACATTGGGGGAATCAATAGAACGACAAATTGATAATGCATCAGCAGACCCATTTAAAAAGTGACCTTCATGATCAACCGGATTAAATGGCTCAAGAATTAAAGTTTTTCCTGATTTTTCAAGCATTGGGGCAACCCCTTCTAATGCTTTGGTTAAATTACCAATACTCTCTGAATGTGTCATTGTATTGAGTGTTTGATGACCAACTACGGTAAACATTGGCGCATCAAGAAGGTAGGAAATTTCAATAGCTTTTTCTATTGCATCAACAAATGCAGCATGATTTTGAGGTGAAGCCAAACTAGGGCCTTGCCAGCCAGTAAACTGAATTATGTTTAACTCAAGTAGTTGACAGAGTTTGGCAACTTCTTGCATATCTCTTGTTGGATCGGAGTGA
>CABXJW010000048.1 GCA_902512585.1 uncultured Woeseiaceae bacterium
GGAGGTATACCACACGTTTTTTTATTACCGAAATACCAGTTAAACAAGAAGCCTCTCATTGTGGCAAGGAGTTAATTGACAGTTGCTGGATAACTGCTAAAGAGGCCTTGATTGCCAGAAGAAAAAAAGAAATTAATATTCCTTATCCAACAGCAATCACTCTGATGCAGATCAGAAGATTTGGTTGCGTTAATGAGATTCTTGAGTGGGCAAAAAATAGATCTATTATAGGGGTACCGTGTTACTTTCCTGAGCTTACCGAAACTGAGAGGCAAGAAATTTAATATGAGAAAAATTTTACCAAAAGCGGGGGAAATCCATCATTTGAAACCAGGGATATGTCGTTTAACAGCACCAAATGCTGGCTTGATGACGGGACCAGGAACAAATACTTATATTTTAGGGGGGAAGGAGTTCGCCATAATTGATCCAGGACCAGTAATAGACCAGCATATACAAAATATATTAGAATTTACACAAGGCAATATCTCCTGGGTACTGGCAACTCATACTCATCAAGATCATTCGCCAGCGGTTTTATCTATAGCTAAAGCTACTGGTGCTGAAATTCTGGGGATTTCCCCCCCACTGGATGGACATCAAGATATGACATTTTCTCCAGACCGAGTTCTGAAGGAGGGTGATGTACTAACAACGAAAGAATTTGAGTTAACCGTAATACATACTCCTGGACATGCCTCAAATCATCTTTGTTATTTGGATACTCAGCATAAATGGTTATTCACTGGAGACCATATAATGGATGGCTCTACTGTGGTTATAAATCCTCCAGATGGCAGTATGGGGGAGTATTTAAATTCAATGTACAAACTTAATAAAAAAACTATTAATGCAGTAGCACCAGGTCATGGAGCAATTATTGATAATCCATATGAGGTAATAGATTGGATTATTGAGCATCGCTTAAAAAGGGAAAAAAAAGTTTTAAAAACACTCAAGGCAAGCCCTAATTCAAAATTAAGTGATTTGGTTAAACTGGCATATAGCGACGTGCATGAATCTATACATCCGCTAGCTGAGAGATCATTATTAGCCCACTTAATAAAATTAAGCGAAGATAACCTAGCCCAAAATCATAATGATCGATGGAAGATGACTAACTAACTCTATAAAATCTTTGAGTTATAAAAAACTAATGAGCCAGGTTAAAGACCACTACAAATACAGTACCTGTTACCAGCACTCCAAGGATACAAATTAACTAATAGGCACTGTATAATATTTCTCTGCTGTCTAAACTTAGCAATAAATTATTTAAAGAGAATAAATTTATGACTTTTGTAGTAACTGAAGCCTGTATTAAATGCAAATATACTGATTGCGTTGAAGTTTGCCCTGTGGATTGTTTTCATGAGGGTCCTAATATGTTGGTTATTGATCCAGATGAATGTATAGATTGCACTTTATGCGAGCCAGAGTGTCCTGTTGATGCAATTTTATCAGAGGATGAATTAAGTGAAGATCAGCAAAAATTCCTCCAAATCAATACAGAACTGTCTGCAAAATGGCCAGTAATTGTCGAAATAAAAGCTGCACCAGCAGATGCTGATGATTGGGTTGATGTTAAGAATAAATTAGAGTATCTGGAAAAATAATTTTCCTCAATTACTTAATCGGTATGACGGATAAAATCAGTTATCGCTTCTGATAATTCATTACTTTTTTCTTCTTGCACGAAGTGTCCAGCATTTTTAATAATTTGGTGATTCTGATTCTTGCAACCAGGGATGCTTCTCTGAAAGTATTTTTCTCCACCACGGGTAATAGGATCACGATTACTAAACAAGGTAAGGAATGGTTTTTTCCAGGACTTAAAGTCATGCCATGCATTTCTATTATTTTGTGATTCTGGATCATTTGGTGAGATTGGTACCAGACTAGGAAAAATTCTTGCCCCAATTTTATATTTTCTGGAAGGAAAAGGGGCGTTATAAGCATGGATAGTTTCTTTATCCAGAGTTTTTATACAGGCGGATTGAACGATTTTACCAATTGGGAACCATGGACTGTATTGAGCAAATAAACGCCAATAATTAAATGCTTTGGGTATTTTTTCGTGACCTGTTGGTAACCCTCCGTTAGAAAGAATAATCCTTGAGAATCGATAGGGTTCCGCTATTGCGAGACGAAGTCCTATGAGTGAACCCCAATCTTGACAGAACATGGTCATCTCTTTTAAATCAAGTATATTGATGAATTTGGCAAGCCAATTAAGATGATTAGCATAAGAATAAGCGCTAGCAAGTATTGGCTTATCTGATTTTCCGAAACCAATGAGATCTGGCGCTATAACATTAAAACCTTCATTAGCAAGTAAGCGAATCATGTCACGATAAAGGTAGGACCAGGTGGGCTCCCCATGCAAAAGTAGAATGGTTGGGGCACTTATTGGACCCTCTTGCACATAATGCATTCGGAGACCATCAATAGTTATATAATTGGGTTCGTAGGGGTAATCCTTAAGATTTTTAAATCTTTGGTCCGGTGTTCTTAGAAATTCCATAGATTATAGCTTATCATTGTTTTTTTAATATTCACTAGTGTTGAGTAGGAGTGATTTGATGGGAAAAATCAAAGAAATAGCCATAAGAGGAAAAATACGTGCACCAATGGAGCTAATAAAAGCTGCGAATGTAGATATCAAGACAGGTATAGATGGTGATATTAGAGGCGGTACATTAAAGCGACAAGTAACACTTCTTGCAGCAGAAGCTTGGCGAGCGGTTTGTCAGGATTTACAGGTGGAACTTCCATGGACAGTAAGGCGAGCAAATATATTAGTTGAGGGAATTAAATTACCTCAAACTTCGGGATATAGAATCGAGATAGGTGAGATATTACTGGAAGTGACGAGACAGACAGACCCGTGCTCCAGAATGGATGAACAGCATATGGGGCTGACAAGAACCTTGATGCCAGATTGGCGGGGTGGTGTGTGTTGCAATGTAATCCAAGGGGGAAAAATTGCAATCGGGGATAACGTTTCATTAGTTACTTAACCGGTTCAGAATTTAACTGCACCCCAGTATTTAAGTAACAGAAAACCAAATAACATACCGCCAAGATGAGCAAAATTTGCTATATCTGGACTGGTACCTGAGACACCAAAATACAGTTCCATTACACCGGCTAGAATAACCAAGTATTTAGCTTTCATGGGGATGGGTGGAAACATTAACATGACCATACGATTTGGAAATGCTAACCCAAAGGCTAATAATAGGCCAAACACGCCACCCGAAGCTCCTAAGGTAGGATAAAAAAGACCTTGTGTGCCGGCAATAATGAGCTGAATTATACCAGCGCCCATAACGCAAGTTAGGTAATAGAAAAGAAATCTTTGGGCACCCATGATGACTGCGAGCTCTTTACCGAACATCCATAACATAAACATATTAAAGAGAATGTGATAGAAATCACCGTGTAAAAAACCATATGAGAATAATTGCCAGACTGAAAAGTAATCACGATAAGTATCAATGGGCCACAATGCAAGATACCGCTCCAAAACACCAGGTATTAAAGTCTGCAAAGCAAATACTAGGGCATTAACGATTAACAACACAAATATTACATCAGGGATGTTGCTTGAATTTGAATTATATATATTTCGATTCATTTTTAGCTGTACCTAGTAGCATTTAGTTTTACAATAACTTGTTTGTAAAATATTAAATAATAGATATAGATTATGCTTGAAAAAATTCTACTTCGGAATAAAAAAAATGCTTCTTGGTTAAAATTTTGTAATCCAAGGTATGTTTATACAAGCACTGATCTTTCTGAAGTTAAGAGGATTTTGCAAGAGATACAGACCAAGGTAGAAAAAGATGGTTTATACGCTGCTGGATACTTGAGTTATGAGGTGGCACCAGCATTTGATCCCGCTTTTATTGTGCATGCCAAGCCCATACTTCCATTACTCTGTTTTGGTGTATACGAGGAGGTTGAGGAGCTTTCTACAATAGCAAATGACAGGCCTTCTTATAATGATGACCTGAAATGGACTCTTGATACTTCAAAAGATTGCTATGAGAAAAAATTTTCATATATTAAGCAACAAATTGAACTTGGAAATACTTATCAAATAAATTATACATTACGAAATTTAGCAGATGGGATGACTGATCCTTATAGTTTTTTTCTAGCTAAAGCTACTCATGCCCCTTTTGCCGCTTTTATAGAGAGTCAAGAACATACGATTATTTCTGCTTCGCCTGAATTATTCTTCTCTCTTGATGGGGAGCATTTAGAGAGCAGACCAATGAAAGGAACTTCAAGCCGAGGAAAAACATATTTTGAGGATATAACCTTGAGAGAGGAGCTCAATGGTTCTGAGAAAAACTTGGCTGAGAATATTATGATTACTGATATGCTAAGAAATGATATGGGTCGAATTTCAG
>CABXJW010000049.1 GCA_902512585.1 uncultured Woeseiaceae bacterium
TCTAAACGTGCTTTTTCATCGGTGTGAATGGTACTAATGTCTGCTGCTAATAACATTCCAATTGCAATCGCCTCACCATGAAAAATCTCGCCATAGCCTTTTACATTTTCAATAGCATGCCCAAATGTATGGCCAAAATTCAATAGTGCTCTTTTACCCATTTCTAATTCATCCTCACCTACAATTTCTGCTTTGGTCTTGCATGAGGTCAAAATTGCTTGAACAAGGGCTGTTGGTTCTCGTTGTAAGAGATTTGTTACATTATTTTCCAGCCACGAGAAAAATTTTTCATCTGCAATGGCACCATACTTTATCACCTCCGCCAAACCTGATATAAATTCTCTTTCTGGAAGCGTGCCTAGAGTAGCGGTATCAATCAATACCAATTTTGGCTGATGAAATGCTCCAATTAAATTTTTCCCATTAGGATGGTTAATTCCTGTTTTACCTCCAACTGAAGAATCTACTTGTGATAGGAGCGTTGTCGGAATTTGAATGTAAGAAATTCCTCTCATATAAGAGGCCGCAGCAAAGCCAGAAATATCTCCGATAACACCCCCACCTAAAGCGATTATTGTTGTGTCTCTACTAGCTCTCATCTCAACTAATTTATCTAGAATTTTCGCCCAAACTTTTTGATTTTTATTCGATTCACCATCGGGGAGTACAATACTATGAACTCCTTTATTTTTTATTGATGACAATAATGAGTCTAGATATAGAGGGGCTATCACTTCATTGGTGACTATCAAACAATCCTTGCCAGTTATCCATTTTTCAAGATCAAAACCATCTTGTATAAGAGAAGATCCAATTATTATTGGATAGGAACGTTTGCCTAATTGCACTTCAAGGATTTTTTGATTTATCACAAAACTAGCCTTCTATATTTAATCATTATTAAGTCAACTCATGCATTAATTATTTCTTGTGCCACACTTTTTATCTTCCTGCCATCAGTATTAATAGTAATATCTGCAATAGATTTATACAGTGGGTCTCGCACCGCCATTAACTCTTCTAAAACTTTCCGTGAGTCCTTATTGGTGAGCAATGGACGCTCTTTGCCTTTCTTAGTTCTCTCTACCTGATTACCAACACTTGCATACAAATATATTACTGTCCCTCTTGAGCCTAAAAAAATACGATTCTGCTCATTTAAAATAGCACCTCCACCAGTGGCTAATACAATATTTTTTTTCTCAGAAAGCTCTTTTATTATTTTTTGTTCGCGCTGCCTAAAACCTTTTTCGCCCTCTTTTTCAAAAATAAATGGAATATCAACACCCGTCCTTGATTCAAGTTCTTCATCGCTATCATAAAAATCACGATGAAGTAATCTAGATAAGTGACGACCAACAGCTGTTTTACCAGCGCCCATTGGTCCCACAAGAAAATAATTTCTTGATTGAATCATATATCTCTCTTTTATAAGCTCAAGATAATTCTACCAATATAGCCTAGATAAACAAATTTGCTTTGAATTACAGGAAATTAATTTAAAAAAGCTTATAATTTTATTAATTAGAAAAAATTATAAATTTATATTAATTTATAATTCTAAGATGTTTTTTACAGAGATATATGGCATTAATTAAAAAAAATATTGCTTCAAGGTTGATCTATTGGCTTTCATTACTGAGTGGTCTTGGTTTAGTATTTTCAGTTATCCTTACTGCCGGTATTTTAGCTGCGTACTTTTATGTCAAACCAGGACTACCTCCTGCCGAAACAATTCGTGAAATTCCTCTCGAAACGCCTCTGAAGATATATAGTCGTGATGGCAGGTTGATCGATGAAATTGGGGAGCGAAAAAGAATAATTGTTGATTACGAAGATTTGCCCAATCATGTAATTTACGCCTTTATTGCAGCAGAGGATCGTCGGTTTTTTGATCATCCAGGCATTGATTACCAGGGAACTTTAAGGGCAGCACTAAATATAATTACTACAGGAAAAATCAGTGGTGGAGGGAGCACACTGACCCAACAGCTCGCCAGAGATTATTTTCTGAATAGAAAGCGATTGTTCACAAGGAAAATACTCGAAGCCTTTTTAGCTTATAATATTGAACAAGAATTTTCGAAAAAAGAGATTATAACTCTTTTTGTAAATAAAATGTTTTTCGGTCAACGTGCCTATGGTGTAGCAGCTGCAGCTCAAGTCTTTTTTGGTAAAAATATCAAAGACCTTGATATTGCCGAAGCAGCTACTTTAGCTGGAGTGCTTCCGGCACCATCAAATTATAATCCTGTTAGAAGTCCTAGTCTGGCAGAAATAAGAAGAAATTATGTGTTATCTAGAATGCGTGAATTGAATTTCATTGATGAACAGAATTTTCAGCAAGCCATTATAGTACCAGTTTTATCTAAACTACATGGTACTGCAAGTGAATTATCAGCTCCTTATGTAGCTGAAATGGTTCGTATTGCTATGATCGAAAAATACGGCAAAGACGCTACAAGGGATGGATATAAGGTAACTACGACCATAGATTCCAATCTGCAGCAAGCTGCTACATACTCATTAAGAAGAGGTTTGCTGGAATATACTCAACGACAAGGTTATCAGGGACCTATCGCTAAAATTAATATTGAAAGTCTCAATACTTCTTTGCCTTTTGAAAAATGGCCAGAACAAATTCGTCTTGCCATTGAAGAATTAGATGATCTAACAGTCTTGAGGCCAGCATTAGTAACAAACCTTAATTTTGATAATTCTGCGAATATCATATTTAGCTCTGGACAGAGATCAGAGCTGGCCTGGAATTCAATAAAATGGGCTAAACCCTATGGTGATATTGGTTCTTCTACACTGCCAAAAATTGTAGATGATGTCCTTGCACCAGGTGACATTATCTATGTCATGCTCACAACCACTGGAGATTTTGCATTAGCAGAGATACCTCAAGCAAATGCTGCGGTAGTATCTATAGATCCGTTTGATGGAGCAATATCATCACTTAGCGGTGGTTTTGATTACAATATTAATAAAATTAATCATGCTCTCAATAAAGGGCGTCAGCCTGGCTCATCATTCAAACCATTTATATATTCTGCGGCACTAAAAGAGGGTAATACAGCAGCTACGATTCTACTTGATGCACCAGTTGTTATGAGCTCAGTTGAACTTGAGGAAGATTGGCGACCATCAAATTACAGCGGAAGATTTTATGGTGAGCAGCGCTTGAGAGAAGCTTTAGTAAAATCAATGAATCTTGCTACTGTCAGATTACTTTTAGAAAAAATAGGTATCAGTAATGCAATTAAGCATATCAAACCATTTGGTTTTGGTGAGAATAATCTACCAAATAACGGTGGTCTTGCACTTGGTGCTGGTTCAGCTTCTCCTTTAGATATGGCACAAGCTTATGCTGTTTTTGCCAATGGAGGATATTCAATTACCCCATATATTATCGGTTCAATTAGGAATGCAGATGATCAAATCATTTACAATAACTCTAATCCAATTGTTTGCACACACTGTGAAAAAAATATCTCCAATGAGAATATTTCTAACAATTTAACTCTTAATCAATCTGAAGAATATGGATTAGAACTAGAAAATATGGTCGATATTATTGATATATACAAACCAGACGCCAACTTTAGTCCAGAATTATTTAGCGATATAAATCTAGCGCCAAGAATAATCTCAAAACAAAATGCTTTTCTTATGCAGGATATGCTGAGAGAAGTTATTAGAAGAGGGACAGGAGTAAGGGCTAATCGTGAACTAAAAAGAAGGGATTTATCTGGGAAAACTGGTACAACCAATGATTATCGTGATGCCTGGTTTGCTGGATTCAATAATGACATTTCAGCTGTAGTATGGGTCGGCAATGATAATAATGAACCGCTAGGGAATGGTGAGCAAGGCTCCAGAACTGCATTGCCCATATGGATAGAGCTAATAAGAGACGCACTGAAAAATACTCCTCTGAGTAGCATGCCCATGCCCGATCAAATGGTAACTGTTAGAATCTCTAAATTGACTGGATGTCCAGCAAACTCTGATGAAACAGACGACATCATGTTTGAAATTTTTCACAAAGACAATGTACCTAATTGTGATGAAGTGACATCCTCTAATGATATTTTCAATTAAAAAATTTGCTATATGCAACCAAGATCAAAAAATCAGTTAAAAAATATGATTGCACAGGAATGTGCACGTATCATGATCGAGCATGATATCAAAAAATACTACACTGCCAAAGTCAAGGCTGCTTCCAACCTAAATCT
>CABXJW010000050.1 GCA_902512585.1 uncultured Woeseiaceae bacterium
AATGGTGTTGAAAAACCAATAGCCTTGATAATCAGAGGTGATCACGAACTAAATCTAATAAAAGCAGCAAAAATACCTGGCGCCTCTATACCAGTGACTATGGCTAGTCCTGAAACCATAAAAAAACATACAGGTTTTGCATTAGGTTACCTAGGGCCTATAGATTTAAATATTCCAACTTATTATGATCATGCTGTTGGGTTGATGAATGATTTTGTTTGTGGTGCTAATGAAACTAATTATCATTATACAAACATCAACTTTATAAGGGATATTGATGAGCCTGATACACATGATCTGAGAATTGTTAAAGATGGTGATCCCTCACCTAATGGAAAAGGAGTTCTTAAAGTCACAAGAGGAATAGAGGTTGGTCATATTTTCCAACTAGGCACTAAATATAGTGAGGCTATGAAAGCGACTGTTCAGAGCAAAGAGGGTAAGGATATTCCAATGTCAATGGGCTGCTATGGGATTGGTATAACGAGAATAGTGGGGGCATCTATTGAGCAAAATCATGATGAAAAAGGTATTATTTGGCCAGAAGCGCTCGCACCTTTTCATGTAATAATAATTCCAATTGGTTACGATAAATCACCCGATGTTAAAGCGTATACAGAAAGTTTATATGATCAACTTCTTAGATCAGATTATGAAGTACTTCTTGATGACCGACAAATAAGACCAGGTGTAAAATTCACCGATGCAGAACTCATAGGTATTCCTCATCGAATAGTTATTAGTGAAAAAAATATTAAAAATAATCAAATTGAATATCGGAAACGAACTAATGAAAATTCGGAGCTTATTTCAGTAAAGGAATTAATGAAATTACTTTCATAAAAACTCACGATGCATCTATCTATTTACCATAATCCAAGCTGTTCAAAATCAAGAAAAGCACTTTCATTGATTAAAGATCAAGGCATTAAGCCCGAAGTAATCTTGTACTTAAAAGATAAGCTTTCATCTGAAAAAATTAAATACTTGGGACGGATATTAGATTTAGAAATAAAGGATATTTTGAGAGTCAATGAAAAAGAATTCAAAACCGCGAACGATCTTCCTGATTTAAACGATAATGATGCATTATCAGAATGGTTAGAAGCTCACCCTAAAGTCATAGAGCGTCCAATTATAGTTAATTATTCGAATGGAAAAGCAGTAATTGCTAGACCACCCGAGAATCTATTTACAGTTTTATAAAAATGAAAGAAATACTGGTACTTTATTATTCAAAAAATGGCTCAACGGAAGCTCTAGCTAGAGAAATTTGTCATGGTGTTGATTCTGTAAACAATATTAAATCAAAGCTCAGAACAGTCCCATCGATATCAACAGTTTGTGAATCAACAGAAGAGGATATACCTCATAATGGTCCTGCTTACGTCGAAAAAAAAGATTTACAGGAATGCAGTGGATTGATTCTAGGAAGTCCAACTCGTTTTGGAAATATGGCAGCAGAGCTAAAATATTTTCTAGATAGCACCACTAATGAATGGCTTAACAATACACTAGAAGGTAAACCTGCAGGTGTATTTACCTCCTCTCAGAGCATGCATGGCGGTCAAGAGACTACACTATTAACTATGGCTATCCCATTAATACATCATGGCATGCTATTTACTGGTGTACCCTATTCTACTAAAGAACTATCGAATACAACCAGTGGAGGAACGCCTTATGGGCCAAGTCATGTTGCATCAGCAACCTCCATCAATGAAATAACTTCAGAAGAAAAGGTTATTGCGCAATCATTAGGAAAAAGAATCGCATTAATTACATCACAAATCAATCCGATTGATTCATAATCAATCTTACAAAAGGCAATGTAAGATTTCGTTTAGCCGCTAGTGACTCTTTATCTAATTTATCCAAAAAATTATAAAGAACACTCATATCTCTTTTTTGGTGACTTAATAAATAACTTGCAACCTCATCAGGTAACCGGATACCGCGTTGCTTTGCCCTTAATTGAAGAGCTAGTTTGCAATCTTCGTCGTTTAAAGCCTGTACTTTAAATATAGAGTACTGGGAAAATCTACTAGATAAATCAGCTAAATTAAAACTAGTATTCATGGGGTTATTTAATGATGAAACTAATAATATTGATTCAAAATCTTTCAGGCGATTAAATAATTCAAAGAGAGAGAGTTCCCAAGATTCAGATTGAGCACATAGATGAATATCATCAATACAGATAATTTTACGAGTATTCATTCCATCCAAGATTGAAGAATCCTCTTTTATCATGTCCTCCATAGGTAGGTATATGGCATTATCTTGAAATCGTTCACAAGTTGCTTGAAGTAAATGACTCTTGCCACTGGAATGTTGACCCCAAAGCCAGCAACTTGGAATATAACAATTAGGCAAAATTAAATCTTTTAGGAAGTTTATTAAATTCTGATTTTGCCCAGGGAGATAGTTCTCGAAAACAGCATTATCATCCAGTTTAATTGGTAGGCTTAGTTGACTCAAATTATAATCTTTTAAGTAATTTAAACATGTATGTTGTGGGTTTTTACCCGTCGAGTCCATGAGATAATGTAATCAATGCCACTGATTACAACAGTGACTATAACAGCGGCACCAAGAAAAGTAATAATTGGTTGGCTAGGCCAAGAAAATGCTGCAGAGCTGAGAACCATTAACACGAACAGTAACTCCAATACCGTATTAATTTTACTAATTACGGTAGGTTCACCCTCAAAAGGCTCAATCACAAAACTGTAGAATAATACACCACTAGCTATAATTAAATCTCTGGATATTACAATTGCTGACAACCAGAATGGAATAAAATTCAGCCAGGTTAAAATAACAAATGTACCAGCCACTAAAAGCTTATCAGCAACTGGGTCAAGTAGTGCCCCTATTCTGGTTCTCCAGCCAAAATGCTTAGCCAAATAACCATCTAATGCGTCAGATAATCCAGCAACTAAAAATAAAAATAAGGCCCATTCAAATTTAGAGTCATAAATCAACACCAAAACAGGTGCAATAAGAATAATTCTAATAATTGATATAATATTTGGAATCCAATTTAAATACATGGTTATAATTTTTTAGTTTCTAATTAATTTATATTCCAAGATACGCTTTTCTTTGGATTTATATTGGTATTTGATAGTATCGCTCACCTCAAAAATATCTGAGTTATTTAGCGATGCAATTAAATCATCTATAAATCCATTATAACTAAGTACGTATTGAGCAGAATTCTCATTAACATCACTCATAATAAATTTTTCAATCATACTTAAATTATTTAAACTAAGATAGACGTCACCAACATCATTTATAGATTTAATGCCATGAATTTTCAATTGAATTTCTTTTGCTGGGACCCTCCCTGAATATGAGTATCTAGTCAATAAATTATCAGCAAGATAATTAATTGCTTGTTCGGGTGAAGCCCTAAATCTTGTTATTTCATTACCAATATTTAATGCCCAACTATTTTGCTCTAATTCATCTTGTCTAATTTTACCTGTGAGAATCACTGTTGATTCGTAGCGCTGAGATAAGATATTCATATTTTTAAAAAAGTCTCCCCATATATCACTATAATCCACGGTACTTTGATCCTGTATATCCATTTTAGGGAAGATAATTGGAATACCGCGTATATTAGCTATTAATGTCATTTTTTGCTTCATTACTCGATATTTATCAATATTAGTTGAGCCCTGCCATTCTTGCTCAAAACCATCAGAAGTGAGTACGACTCTCTCTCCCATGCCCTCATCTATAGCTATAAGTAGTATGGTTAATGGCCGTTCTGTTCCCCAAACACTGTTATCAGTCTGCAGGAGCATTTGTTGAATGGCATCACCATCCATTGAAACAATTAAATCACCATTTTGATGGGGTTCAAATTGACGAATAAATCTACTGGGGTCAGGAAAATAATCTCTAATGAGAGTATCAATAACCCCTTTTTCAGGTCCAATTAATCTAACTAAAACCTTACTTAATGCCAGTTTTTGTGCCGCTTTACTCGATCTAAAACTAACTGTGTCATACGGTACTTGAACCTCATACAAACCTTTCATTTCTACTGCAATAACGTTGTGAAATAAACAGTAAAAAAATAAAGAGATATAACAGATTAATTTAACAACTGAGCGCATGATTTATAATTAATATCATATTAGAATATATAACCTTATCGACTTTTTAACTTTAAGTATATAATCGAACCATAGTAGTTAAAAAATATAACACCGCTC
>CABXJW010000051.1 GCA_902512585.1 uncultured Woeseiaceae bacterium
AAGCCAACCACCTGCTTGAACGGACATTAAGTCTTTTTGGTATGTTTGTGCATTCATAGCGACAACAATGTCAACCTGATCTGAGGCGGCCTGGTGACCATCACCAGTTACCCTTATTTCATACCAAGTTGGTAAGCCTTGAATATTGGAAGGAAAATAGTTTTTTCCTACTACTGGAATACCCATGCGAAAAATTGACTTCATCAGCAAGCCATTAGCACTAGCTGAACCAGTCCCATTAACAGTAGCTATCCTAATTACTAAGTCATTGACTCTTGTCATGGATTGAGTGTTTTTATTAATTCTTATCCACCTCTTAGTTACTAAGTGCTTTGATTGGTTTATTTAAATCAATCTCATCCTTGGCATGCGGCAACAGAATTGTTGATTTTTGCATATCCCAGGCACCTGTAGGACATCTCTCAGCACATAAACTACAATGCACGCATAGATCTTCATCTTTTACCATCACTCTTCCTGTTTGAGGGAGATCCTCAGAAACGTATATATCTTGTTCCATGTTTTCTGCTGGAACTCTTAATCGAGATCTCAGATCTTCTTCATCGCCATTATCTGTTATGGTTAGACAATCAACTGGGCATATATCAATACAAGCATCACATTCAATGCATAATTTAGCGCTGAAAACTGTCTGAACATCACAATTCAAACATCGCTCAACTTCCGTTATTGTTTGCTCTAACGTGAAACCTAATTCAACTTCAATATCCAATTGCTTAAAGCGCTCTTTTAGATCAACGTGAGGCATTAACCTTCTCTCGGAGGCATCATAATCGTTAGAATAACTCCATTCATGAATACCCATTTTCTGACTAGCTAGATTTAGCCCTGGCGGTAAACGATCAACTAAGTCTTCTTTATTACAGAATTTATGTATAGATGTCGCAGCCTCATGACCATGAGCTACCGCCCAAATGATATTCTTAGGTCCAAAAGCAGCATCTCCTCCAAAAAAAACTCCTGCCTTAGATGACATCATAGTTGCTTCATCAACTATCGGACAATCCCATTCATCAAAATCAATTCCTATATTTCTCTCAATCCAAGGGAATGCGTTATCTTGTCCAATTGCCAAAATTACATCATCACATTCAATAATTTTTTCGCCTACCACCTTTCCTCGATCAATTTTTCCTTGGTCACTAATTTTATATTCCATTTCTTCGAATAACATACCCACGAGCTTCTGATTCTCAATTACAAAAGCCTTGGGCGAATGATTTACTATAATTTCTATATTCTCTTCTTCTGCATCCTCTAATTCCCAATCAGACGCTTTAAAGAAAGCCCTCGGCTTTCTTGCCATAACCTTAACTTGCTTTGCCCCAATTCTTAAAGATGATCTACAGCAATCCATAGCAGTATTACCGACACCAATTATTAAAACTCTTTCGCCAATTGATTTAGTGTGCTCGAAGGCTACAGATTCGAGCCATTCAATACCTATGTGAACATTGCTTGTTTCATATCTGCCCGGCAGATCTAATTCCTTACCTTTTGGGGCGCCAGTTCCTACGAAGATAGCATCGAAGTTATCCTCATTTAAAAATTCTTCAAAACTTTCTATTCGATGATTGAGTTTAAGATCTGCTCCCATGTCAAGAATATATTGAATCTCTTCGTTCAAAACTTTTGGTGGCAAACGAAATTGGGGAATATTTGTACGCATCAGCCCACCAGTACTATCCAGTGCTTCAAATATTGTAATGTCATAACCTAAAGGTAATAGATCATTTGCTACGGACAAAGATGCGCATCCCGCACCAATAAGAGCTATTTTAAATCCATTTTTTACCTTTGGAGCTTTGGGTAATCGTTCATTTATGTCATCACGATGATCTGCTGCAACCCGTTTAAGCCTACAAATTGCAACTGCTTCATCTTCCACTCTATTGCGACGGCACGCTGGTTCACAAGGCCGATCACAAACTCTTCCTAGTATTCCAGGAAAAATATTTGATTCACGATTTACCATATATGCATCGGAGAAACGTCCTTGTGCAATCATACGAATATATCTTGGTACATCTGTATGTGCAGGACAGGCCCATTGACAGTCCACGACTTTATGAAAATAATTTGGATCTTGAATATTTGTTGGCTTCATTTAATTTTTTTGCACTCATGCAACAATATAAATTTTAGTAGTGGTACAACAAACTAATCCCTCAAGGATAAGGATAATGGTATCTCTAATAAAGTAAACATATTTTTATTATCGAGCCCGATTAAAAGTCATTCTTTTGCCTACAATTGCCCCAGTTAAAATACCTTCATCATAAACAATTGTGCCATTTACTATAGTTGTGTCAATTGAGGTTTTAAAAGTATGACCATCAAATGGAGACCAACCACATTTGTAAAGAATATTATCCTTAGTTATTTGATTTGGCTTATTTATATCAAGCAATACAAGATCAGCATAATAACCCTCTCTGATATATCCCCGACTCTCAATTCCAAACAAATCAGCTGGGGCATGGCATGCTCGATCCACTACTAACTCCATAGATATTTCTTGCTTGGCAACTAAATCAAAAAGTGCTGGTAAGGCGTGTTGTACTAAAGGTAAGCCAGCTGGAGCATCAAAATAAGATGATTTCTTTTCTTCGCTGGTGTGAGGAGCATGATCCGTTGCAATTACATCAATTTTACCTGATCTTAGCGCCTCAATTAAAGCCATTTTATCATCATTTGTCTTAATTGCAGGATTACACTTTATATTCGTTCCATGAACAGCGTAGTCATTCTCGTCAAACCATAAATGATGAACACATACTTCTGCTGTAATTCTCTTTTCCGAGCGATGCTTATTTGAAAATAGTTCCATTTCTTTTGCTGAAGTTAAATGCAGTACATGCAACAAAGCATCATATTTTTTGGCCAAATTAATCGCAGTGCTTGATGACTTGTAACATGCAAGATCAGATCTTATATGAGGATGCTCTGACATTGGAACATCTTCACCGTATTTTTCTCTTGCTTGAGCTTCATTTTTCCATATTGTAGGAGAGTCTTCACAATGGGTAACAACCATGATTGGTGAATGCTCAAATAATAATTCAAGAGCACTCGGATCATCAATTAACATATTCCCAGTTGAGGCCCCCATAAAAGCTTTAATCCCACATGCATCATTAAGTGATAATGATTTGATAACCTCAATATTTGTATTATTTGCCCCTAAATAAAATCCATAATTAGTTCTACATCGATCTTTTGCTCTATTGTATTTATCATCAAGGGCTGATTTATTTATAGTCTTTGGCTCAACATTTGGCATTTCCATGAAACTAGTAATACCTCCTGCAATTGCAGCCGAAG
Source organism: uncultured Woeseiaceae bacterium (assembly GCA_902512585.1). Classification (GTDB taxonomy): domain Bacteria; phylum Pseudomonadota; class Gammaproteobacteria; order Steroidobacterales; family Woeseiaceae; genus SP4260. The sequence goes on from CABXJW010000051.1 coordinate 3,346, forward strand.
ACTCAGTTACTAAATCCGCTTTATGTGTCAAACCAGGTTCACGACAATGAACCTGATCATCAATCATACCAGGAATTAGAAAACGACCATTAGCGTCGATGGCACAAACATTATTATCAACTGAAATACTTGGTGCTATTTTTTGAATTCTCTCATTATCGATCAAAATATCAGAATCAAAAGTATTTCCTTCATTTATTATTTTTGCGTTTCGGATTATTATTTTACTCAAGGTGTTTCTCAGTATTTATGTAAAGGTTATGATAATAAATATTGTTGGGTTTTCAGACAATAAAGATATCGCTATATTTTTTCATTTAACTGCAAAATGTTTGTATGATCTAGGAATTTAATCAAAAAAAAACAATTTATATTAGTAGGATTATTAATTATGTTTAGAAATTTATACACTTTTTTATTTTTTTCAATAGCACTCTCATCAATTACGTATGCCAA
>CABXJW010000052.1 GCA_902512585.1 uncultured Woeseiaceae bacterium
GGTCAAACTTGGATTAAGATGCAATACGAATATTATTGTTGAGACCGGAGTAGCTCGTGATCCTCATCATTTCGCATGTTTGATTGGTTATGGCGCGACAGCTGTATATCCTTATTTGGTTTATCAGAGTCTGCATGATCTTGCCAGAAAAGGAAATGTTGATAGAACTCAACAATTAGGTAGGAGTTACAGGAGGGGAGTGCGAAAAGGTTTATTTAAGATAATGTCTAAAATGGGTATTTCATCACTGGCTAGTTATAGAGGTGCTCAACTATTTGAGATTATAGGATTACATAAGGAAATTGTTGATGTTTGTTTTTTTGGTTCAGTCAGTCGAATTCAAGGAGCAAAATTTGATGACTTACTTGATGATCTGAAAGAACTATCAAAATCATCCAAAATAATTCAAGAACCCTTACCTCAAGGTGGCTTACTTAAATATGTACATGATGGAGAGTATCATTGCTATAACCCAGATGTGATATCAACACTGCAAGCGGCCGTCAAGACTGGAAAGTATGAGACATATCTTCAATATGCAGAATTGGTAAATTCTCGGCCAACCTCAACACTCAGAGATCTTATGAAGCCTTTGCCAATTGGTGAGCCTATAGCTTTGGATAAAGTTGAATCAGCTGAACTTATAGTCAAGCGTTTTGATAGTGCAGGTATGTCATTGGGAGCGTTGTCTCCTGAGGCACATGAGTCTTTGGCTATTGCGATGAATAGAATAGGTGCGCGTTCAAATTCTGGTGAAGGTGGTGAGGATCCCTCACGTTATAATAGTGAGCGTCGATCTAAAATTAAACAGATAGCATCTGGGAGATTTGGTGTTACAGCAGAATATCTTATTAATGCTGAGGTGATTCAAATAAAAATAGCTCAAGGAGCTAAACCTGGAGAAGGAGGTCAACTACCTGGGCATAAAGTTAATGACATGATTGCTAAATTACGATATGCGAAACCAGGAGTTGGGTTAATTTCACCACCACCGCATCATGATATATATTCGATTGAAGATTTAGCGCAATTAATTTTTGATTTAAAGCAGGTTAATCCTGAGGCTTTGATTTCAGTAAAATTAGTAGCTGAACCTGGTGTTGGGACTATTGCTGCTGGAGTAGTGAAGGCTTATGCAGATCTAATTACCATTTCTGGCTATGATGGCGGTACCGGAGCGAGTCCATTGAGCTCAGTTAAGTATGCTGGTAGTCCCTGGGAATTAGGCTTAGCTGAGACCCAACAAGTACTGAGCGCTAATGGTTTGAGGCATAAAATACGACTTCAAACCGATGGAGGGCTAAAGACAGGCTTAGATGTCATAAAAGCGGCAATGCTTGGTGCTGAGAGCTTTGGTTTTGGTACTGGACCAATGGTGGCACTGGGCTGTAAATATTTACGAATTTGCCATCTGAATAATTGTGCTACAGGAGTGGCTACTCAGAACAATTTATTGAGAAGCGAATATTTCATTGGGTTACCAGAAATGGTGATTAACTTTTTTATCTTTATCGCTAAAGATGTCAGGTATTGGTTAGCCCAGTTAGGTGCGAACAGCTTAGATGAAATTATAGGTCGTACTGATTTAATTGAACTATTACCTGGTGAAACAAAACGACAAGAACAACTTGATCTTTCTCCTATTATTTCAAAAGACGCTTTAATTGAAGATGAACCAAGATTTTGTACTGATTTAAGAAATGAGCCATTTGATAAGGGCGAGATGGCAGAACTCATGATCAAAGAAATTTTACCAGTTATTCAGGATAAAAGTGGGGGCACTTTCTCTTATAAAATATCAAATTATAATCGATCTATAGGTGCAAGACTTGCAGGAGAAGTTGCACGATATCATAGCTCTGAAGGAATGATTGAGAGTCCCATTAATATTAATCTAGAAGGTACAGCTGGACAAAGTTTGGGTGTATTTAATGTGGCTGGTATGAACATAGTATTAACTGGCGATGCTAATGATTATGTCGGAAAAAGTATGGGTGGAGGGCAAATTATAGTTAAACCACCACCGAATAGTAACTTTATTGCCAAAGATACAGTGATTATTGGTAATACGTGTTTATATGGCGCTACTGGCGGCAAATTATTTGCTGCAGGCCATGCTGGTGAACGGTTTGCTGTCAGAAATTCAGGAGCGGTGGCTGTTATCGAAGGTGCCGGTGATCATTGTTGTGAATATATGACAGATGGCGTGGTGGTTGTTCTGGGTCCGACCGGGATGAATTTTGGTGCTGGTATGACAGGTGGTTTTGCTTATGTACTGGATATGGATAGAAATTTTGTCGATTTGTATAACCATGAATTGATCGATATTCATCGCATTACACCTGAGAGTATGGAAGCTCATTTACATCATCTTCGTGATCTAATAATAAATCATAATCAAGTTACAGGAAGCATATGGGCAGAAGAGCTATTGCAGGATTACCGTTCTTATTTATCAAAATTCTGGGTAGTTAAACCTAAAGCAGCAGAACTGGGTTCATTGATTACTTCTTTGAGACAGGCTGCATAATAATTATGTCAAAACACCCATTACAGTTTATTGAATTACCTAGACGCGATCCAGAAAAACAAGTTGCTGAGGTACGTATCAAACATTTCGATGAAATATATGAATCTTATGACGGAGCTGAAGCTGCCTCTCAAGCAGGAAGATGTATTTCTTGTGGAGTTCCCTATTGTGAGTGGAAGTGCCCAGTACATAATTATATACCTAATTGGCTAGAGTTGATTGAAGAAGGGCGTTTATTCGAAGCAGCAGAACTATCTCATCAAACCAATTCACTTCCTGAGATTTGCGGTCGTGTTTGTCCACAAGATAGGTTATGTGAAGGAGCATGTACTCTTAATAATGGAGTTGGTGCAATAAGCATCGGTAATATTGAACGTTATATTAGTGATGAGGCTTTTAAACAAGGCTGGCGTCCTGATATGACAAATATCTCAGATTCTGGAAAACAAGTAGCAATAATTGGTGCTGGACCTGCTGGTTTAGCCGCAGCAGATGTGCTGGCTCGGAATGGTATTCGTTCAATAGTATTTGATGCTTATCCTGAGATTGGAGGTTTATTAACTTTTGGTATCCCACCGTTTAAATTAGAGAAAAATGTAGTTAAAACACGCCGTCAAATATTGGAAGGTATGGGAGTACAGTTTGTTTTAAATACATACGTAGGGCGAGATAGAAGTTTTGCCTCAATTTATGAAGAGTTTGATGCAGTATTTGTGGCTGTAGGAACTTATAAACCTGTTAAAGGTGATTTTAGTGGACAGAATTTAGCTGGGGTTCATCAAGCTTTGCCTTATTTAATCGGCAACGTAAATAGACAATTAGGTATTAGTGACAATAAGCATCCATACATAGATCTCACGGATAAAAATGTGGTCGTCCTCGGTGGTGGAGATACAGGCATGGATTGCAATAGAACAGCGATTAGACAAGGTGCTCAAAATGTAAGTTGCTTATATAGAAGAGATGAAGCGAATATGCCAGGCTCGAGAAGAGAAGTGAGCAATAGCCGAGAGGAAGGGGTCGACTTTTTATTTAATAAACAGCCTATAGAAATTATAGGAACAGATAAAGTTATGGGTGTTAAAGTTGCAAACACCAGACTTGGGGAACCGGACTCCAATGGGAGGCGATATCCAGAAATTATTGATGGTACCGAAGAGATTATTTCAGCAGATGCAGTTATTATCGCTTTTGGCTACCTCCCTGAGTTACCTGGTTGGCTTCAGGAGTATAAGGTGAATCTAAAACCTAAT
>CABXJW010000053.1 GCA_902512585.1 uncultured Woeseiaceae bacterium
ATCGTTTGGATTCGCTTAATGCCTTTATAGGCTGTGTTGATCCAAGTAATTCACACGAAGGGCAATTTCTGATCTGTCGTGAATGTAGAAGTGTGGCAGAATTAGGTGACGATGATATTTTTAATTTGGTCCGAGCTAAAGCATCTGATTTGGGTTTCTCAGCTATACATCAAATGCTTGAAATTCAAGGCCAATGTCAAAATTGTCGCGCTAGTAAATAGTATAAAACCTTATTTATAAAATATTGTAAAATTAAAAAGACAGACTTAATCATGAGCGACATTTCACCAAAAGATTTTATTCGGCAAATTATTGATCAAGATTTACTTGATGATCCATCTTGTAAAGTGGTCACAAGGTTTCCACCTGAACCCAACGGTTATCTTCATCTTGGGCATGCCAAGTCAATTTGTTTAAATTTCAGTGTGGCTGATGAAAGGAAAGGAATAACTTATCTTCGTTTTGATGATACAAACCCAATTAAAGAAGATGCTGTTTTCGCTGAGTCTATTAAAAAAGATGTGCAATGGCTCGGATTTGACTGGCAAGATAAATTAACACATGCCTCAGATTATTTTGATGAGTTGCATCAAGCAGCTATTAATCTGATAAAAAAGGATTTAGCTTATGTTGATAGCTCATCTCCTGATGAATTAAAAAGTTATCGTGGATCACTAACAAAATCTGGTATCAATAGCCCTTATCGTGATCGATCAATTGAGGAGAATTTAGATTTATTTGCGCGCATGAAGAATGGTGAATTTTCGGATGGTGAAATGATTTTACGCGCAAAAATTGATATGAAATCTCCAAATATGAACCTAAGGGATCCAGCAATATATCGTATTAGGCATCACCAACATCAGAGAACAGGCAATGCTTGGTGTATTTATCCAATGTATGATTTTGCGCATGCATTATCGGATGCGTTTGAAGGTATTACATACTCATTGTGCACATTAGAGTTTGAAGATCATAGGCCTCTCTATAATTGGTTTATTGATAATGTCAAAACTGAACATCAACCACGCCAAATTGAATTCTCAAGACTCAATCTAGCTTATTCACTTACTAGTAAAAGAAAATTAAAAGATTTGATTGATAAGAAAATAGTTAATGGGTGGGATGATCCAAGGTTGGTTACGATTGCAGGAATGAGAAGAAGAGGTTATCCACCTGTTGCTATCAGGGATTTTTGTCAACGAGTTGGTGTGACAAAAAAAGATAATTTGATTGAGATGGGAGTATTAGAAAATTGTGTAAGAGAATATCTTGGAGATACGGCTCAGCGAAGAATGGGTGTACTGAAACCATTAAAGATTACCCTGTCAAATTATGACAAAAACCAAATAGAAAACCTTGATGCACAGAATCATCCTAATTTTCCTGATTTAGGTACTAGAAAAATGCCATTCTGTAATGAATTATATATCGAGCAATCTGACTTTCTTGAGGAAGCACCTAAAAAATTCTTTAGGTTAAAACCAGGCGGAGAAGTTAGATTAAGGTACGCCTATATTATCCGTTGTGAAAAAGTAATTAAAAACTCAGATGGGAAAGTAACTGAATTAATTTGTTCTTATGATCCTGATACTAAAAGCGGCACAGGAACAAGCGAAAAGAAAGTTAAGGGAACAATACACTGGGTATCAGTTAGGCACTCACTTGATGCTAAAATTAGACTTTATGACAGGCTATTCAAATTACCCAATCCTAGTAATTGTGAGGATATTGAAAGTTCAATAAATCCTAATTCACTAGAAACCTTGCAAGCTAAGTTGGAGATTTCACTCGATTCTGAAGATGCTCCAGCCGTGTTTCAACTTGAAAGAAATGGTTATTTTTGTATTGATAAGGAAGAGAAAGAAACAAAATATAATCGGATTGTTACATTGAGAGATTCATGGGCCAAAATTGAAAAGCAGGCGCTTAGTCAATAGGTTGGTTATTTTACAGCAATTTTGTTGTGCGAAAATTTTGCCCAATAGATGAAAAATGTATCTATAATTGAGATAATAATTTTAAATAAATATTTGACTAAACCTAATTGAATCGCAGTTTTCAAGTCGACAATGCCCCACCAAGCAACCAATGAATAAATAGTTGTATCAATTATTTGAGAACTCATTGTTGAGAGATTATTTCTAAGCCAAAGATGCTTTTCACCTGTTTGTTGTTTTATGTAGTGAAAGGCCCAAACATCAAATCGCTGGCTAATATAGTAGGCTAATAATGATCCAATTAAAAACCTAGGGGTGAAATTTATAATAGTTGCAAAAGCATTATGAATTTCCTTTGAAATTTCAGCAGTTCCAGGTTGTGTACTAGGTTGATAAAGTAAAGCCAAGCTCATCATTAAGATCATGATAATACTAACAATAAAACCCATTTGCACAGCATCCTGCGCAGCCTTTTTTCCATAATTTTCACTTAATACATCGGTAGCAAAAAATATACTTGCATAAAAAATTACACCAAGACTGGTTTGCAATCCAAATATAATAGTGAGTTTCGGCCCTTGCAGATTTGCTAAAAGGATGCTGAAAGCAATAGCTACTTGTAATCCAGTCTTCCCAAATAAGCGATAGAGTAAAATTGTACAGGAAAGATCAGCTAGTAGCGTCACTAACCAAAGTATTTCTTGATTAACGATAAAGAAATTTGAGATCGCTTCTAGAATCAAATTATTCTTTTATTTATTAGTTAAATTTATGAATCGTTGTAAGTGAAAATCGGCATTACCAAACATTACACCTAATGAAGATAATCTCTTGAATAGGTGTGCTATATCTAGCTCCCAAGATATTCCCATACCTCCATGCAGTTGAACAGCTTCTTTGCCAACGTGTTGGCCAGCAGTGCCTATTTGATACTTTAGGGCACTAACAGCTTTTTTGATATTATTCTCATCGGCCATAATGGCCCAAAGAAGAAGAGATTCACTCTGTTCGCATGCCATTAAGTTATCTACCATTCTATGTTGGAGTGCCTGAAAACCTCCTATTGGCATTCCAAACTGAACACGATTTTTTGAATATGCAACTGTTTTGTCATGCAAGGATCGCATGATTCCAAGCGCCTCCGCACAGATAGCCAAAGTTGCTTCATCTATCGTGTTCTCAAGTGCATCATAGCCTCTGTCAATCTCTCCAATTAGAGCATCCAATGGAATTTCTACATTTGACATAGTTATTTCAGCCGCACAATGCCCATCAATTGTTTTGTAGGTATTTAATTCCAATCCAGGAGTATTTTTAGGTATGGCAAATAATGAAATACCAAACTTATCGCATTGTGCTCCTGCCGTTCTTGCTGGAACAATAATTAAATCTGCATTAGACCCATTTAGTACAAAAGATTTTTTACCATTTATATTGAAAAAATTTCCTTGTTTTCTTGCAATAGTTTTTATATTTTTTATTTCAAATCGAGATTGCGGCTCAGT
>CABXJW010000054.1 GCA_902512585.1 uncultured Woeseiaceae bacterium
GGAGCCGCCGCCATTCCTGCTAATGAAACTACATTCAATGAGGTCAATTTCTTTGCATAGTCGAAGTTAACTCCACTGATAACATCTCCATAATGAATTCCATCTTCTGTTCTAATATCTTGATGTTGACGATGATAATGCTCATGCGTTTCCATAATTCTTACGCCAGGAATACCAGCTTCATTAAAAGGTCGATGATGACCTCCTCTACCAAATCGATCAAGACGATAAATCATAATTACATCAAGATTATTGATGAAGCGATCGGCCATTTTATCTATATAGCGTGCAATATTTCTTGAGGGAGAATCCACTTCACCACCCTGATAACGTCTTTGCGTTGCTTCTTCTTTGGTTTCAAGATAGCGAGTACCCTCAGAGAACACTCTGGCTGTTGAGTTATCTGTAACTCCATCAATACCGGTAATATTTCCAATCATATCATTATTGAGAACCGCCTTAATTTCCCAGTTATTCTCAAGTGCATAACGGGCAACAATTTCACCGCCAAACAGGCCTTGCTCTTCACCAGATAGGCCAGCATAAATAATAGTGCCAGGAAACTTTAACTTTGTCAGAACCCTAGCAGCCTCAATCACGCCTGCCATTCCACTAGCATTATCATTAGCACCTGGTGAATCGGAAATATAATCCATTGGATCACTGACTCTAGAATCTATATCACCACTCATTAATACCATTCTGTTGGGATCTATCTCACCCCATTGAATAGCAATAATATTCACAATTTCAGTAGGAAAAGGGAGTCGATTTTGCCCAGAAATAGTGTCAGTTACTCTGATAATCTCGAGACAACCATCACACTCCGATGAAATCCTATTAAACTCACTTTCGATCCAACGACGAGCAGCCCCGATACCTCTTTGATTAGACTTTGTTTCTGATAATGTGTGACGTGTACCAAAACTGACCAACTTTCTTATATCGATTTCGATGCGCTGACTGGATACATTGTTAGGCAATAATTCTCTAATATCACCAACATCTTCAGCTTGCAATATAGATCCATATAAGAGTCCGAAGAAAATAATTACATTCAATAATTTTTTCATGAATATATATCTCATCTCATTTCTTAGCATAGAGTTATAGTGATGGTGTTAGTTTCAATAATCTTCCGCCAGTTTTATCTTCCAATAACCATAAGGCTCCATTAGGTCCTTCAACTACGGATCGGATTCGTTTTCCCATATCAAAACGACGAACTTCTCTAGCTGAGGATCCCGTGAATTTAATTTGTACTAGTGATTTTGAGGATAATCCAGATATAAAACCATCTCCCTTCCAATCGGGAAATAAATTGCCTTCATAAATTTCAAAAGCACTAGGTGATATAACTGGAGTCCACCACTCTTTTGGGGGCTCAAACTCAGGCCTAGTATCATGATCTGGGATATCCTGCATATTGTAATGCCTTCCATTGGAAACAATGGGGTATCCGTAATTCTCACCCATTATCACACGATTTAATTCATCTCCACCTTTTGGTCCCATTTCAACATTCCATAACTGCCCATCAGCATCAAAATCTATGCCTAATGGATTACGATGACCTAATGACCATACTTGAGCAGCGACACCTTCCTGATCAATAAAAGGATTATCAGATGGAATCGTACCATCATCATTCAAACGTAGAATTTTACCTAAATTCATTTGCATATCTTGAGCTGGATCAAATTTTTGGCGATCTCCCGATGAAATATACAAATAACCATCTGGTGAAAATCTCATCCGATGCGCGTAATGACCCTTCCCTGTTACTTTAGGTATTTGCCGCCAAATATATTTAATATCTGACAGTCTCGCACCATCAGATTTTATATTTAACTTAGCCTTGATTACTACTGCCCCTCTGGTATTTTTTTCGCCCTCTTCCGCAAAACTCAGATACACTAAATTATTTTCTTCATAATCTGGATGGATAATAATATCCCCTAATCCACCTTGCCCACCATATGCAACATCCGGAAGGCCCTTCACTTTGATATCTTTCGTGCCACCCTGATCTGTAAGTATTAAGTTTCCAGATTTCTCTGTAATCAAAATATCCCCATTGGGTAGAAAAGTCATTGCCCATGGCTCATTAAAACTAGAAATTTCTTCTATGTTAAAAGGGGCTGGAGTATTACTGACAGCACATCCCATCGTCATTGATAATAGAGTTGCAAGAACTAATTTATTCATAGAGATATTCCTAATTTATTTAATATTTTATTAATTTATATTTTAATTTCAAAAATTGATTCAATTTCAACTGCTGCATTTAACGGTAAAGAATTAGACCCTAATGCAGCTCTAGCACCCATTCCATTATCTCCAAACACATCACGAAGTAACTCTGAAGCACCATTGATAACATTAGCTTGTTTCGTAAAATCATTCGTACAATTTACGAATCCTCTTATCTGTATACATTTCACCACTCGACCAAGGTCACCGCCACACGCTGCTTTGAGTTGAGCTAGTATTCTAAGACCAACATATTGAGCCGCAATATAGCCATCCTCAACGCTAAGATCTGCTCCTAATTTCCCAAAGGTTGGTGTAGCAAGATTATTCGGAGGGATTTGTCCAGCGATAAATACTTGATTACCTGATACTCGATAAGGAACATAAACTGCAACTGGTCTTGCTGCCTCTGGCAAGGCCAGGCCCATTTGATTTAATTTATCTTCAACATCTTGATTGGTTTGTGAATTAGCAGTTTTTGACAAACCCAATGCAATACCGGCTGTTCCCATCATTTCAAAAAATAACCTTCTATTCATAAGACATCCTCCGAATTAAAAATAATTTAAAGTTTTATTTATAGTTAATATACATTCATTATTGAAGTACTAAAAGAAATCAGTGCTGACGAAATTTGATAAAGCATATAACCGTCAGTTGCATTAAAATCATAACTAAAGCAATCCAAATTTTAGAAGTTACTCCGGCGATTAGAAAACCCATCGCTGCAATAATACCATTTGTCAGTGCATAGGGAATTTGAGTTCTAAAATGAGACAATGGTTCAATACCAGCTCCTGTTGACGAGAGAATAGTTGTCTCTGAGATTGGTGATGAATGATCACCAAATAAAGCCCCTGAAAGAACACTGCCAATTATAATTGGGTATTCATTCCCTGTCGCTAAAGCTGCTGGAATTGCTAATGGCATCATAATAATAATTGTCCCCCAGGATGAACCAACCGAGAAGGAAATAATAGCCGAAACTAAAAATATTAAGAGCGGTAATAAACTTGGGTTAATTAGTTCTTTGGCTAATTCTCCAACAAATTTTCCTGTGCCAAGCTGCTCACTCACCGCCCCTAAAG
>CABXJW010000055.1 GCA_902512585.1 uncultured Woeseiaceae bacterium
AACACATAATAGGGAACATTATTTGCATTTGCCGCGAGCGCATATTGATATGTGCCAATTTTATTAGCAACGGAGCCATCCATGCAAACAGTATCTGCTGCTGTAATAAAAGCATTAATAGTGCCCTCTTTCATAAGAGCGCCTCCCATCCCATCAGTGATTACATGCACTTCAAAACCCAACTCTGCCGCACACCATGAAGTTAATTTCGAGCCTTGCAGGTAAGGTCTCGTTTCGCTACATATCACATTTAATGAAATATTATTATATTTAGCCTCCATAAGAAGATAAGCATAGGACCGATCCGGAAAACAATGTGTCAATATGGTGTCACCATCATTTAGTAAACCCAAAGCATATTGGGCTGTTTTTCTTGCCTGTTTAGCTAGATCACTTGCAATTGTATCTGTAATTTTTATTATTTCACGAACTACTGAAGAACCGCTTTTAATTGCAATTTCAGCTTGACATAAACATAAATCCATTACTCTTGAGAGCGCCAATCCAGTCGGTCTGGTTGCTTTTAGACGAGCAGCTGCTTCACGAAGATCTTTTATAGATGAATTACTTTCTTGAGCAGTTAATGCTAATCCGTAGCCAGCAGCTATCGAAATAGAGAATGCCCCTTGGATTACCATCATCTCGATTGCTTCTGCCACTTCTTCAGTTGTTTTACAATAAAGATATTCTTTAAAGTGAGGTAATTTCCTGCGATCTAGTATCCTTACTTCTCCATCTGCCCATATGGCCATTCCTGACCGTTTTATGAGCGTAGGGAGCGCTGATTCAGCATAAAAACCATCCAAACCAAGAATCTCTGTAGCAGGTTGCATATGAATACTCTTAATTATTGAGTGAAAAAGTAATTAAAACCCCTAATCATTTATTGGGGAGGTCCTCAATCCAATTTCTTTCATCAGGGCAACTGATATCAATAAGATGTTGATGATGCACTGTATTAAAAAGACCTTTGAAGCTAAAAGATTCATATCGATTATTGGAATAAAGCTAAATGAAAATAGCAGAAATAAAGAAAAAACAAAGAAAGATTTAAATGAAAAAGATTTACCCTGGAGGAGCATACCGGTAAATGTAGCCTGCATAACTAAAATAATTGCAAAAACATATGTATCAGATCTATCTTGCAATTCCAAAGTAAAAAGAATTACAGAGGATGCAATAGTCAGCATAATCAGTTGTAAAATAGTGAAATAATTAACCTCTGATTTAATCTTTGGGTTATATTTTTTTGCAAAACTAGTAATTTGATATTCACTGGAGAGATGCACTAAATCAATTGGCCTCCAATTGGTTCTAGAATACCAAATTTTAAATTTATCTGACATATTTTTGGTGTTAATTGTATCTTGAATCATTTGGTAGAAAACCTGAAAATTTGCCCAGAGTGGGTTCCAACTATTGAGCTGAGAAACAGTTCCATATACTGGCTTAATATCGGATCTCTCTGGTATATAAGTACCAAAAAATCTATCCCAAAGAATAAATACACCACCATAATTTGCATCAATATATTCTTTATTTTTTGCATGATGAACTCTGTGGTTCATTGGTGTGACAAATATTTTCTCTATCCATCCTAAATGACCTACATGCCTAGTATGTACCCAGAATTGATAAACTAAATTGACCCCAGCAACAGACACAAAAACTTCACCTGGAACTCCTACTATGATCATGGGTAAGAAAAATATCCATTTCCATAAAAAACCGGTACTGGTTTGCCTTAATGCAGTAGCAAGATTATAGTCTTCACCATGATGATGAACCACATGTGTGGCCCATAGAACTCTATATTCATGATGCAATCTATGCATCCAATAATAGAAAAAATCATACATAATAAAAGCGATAACCCATGTCATTAATTCATTTACAGGCATCAAGTTAATGCTATATCTTTTTGCAAAATATACAAAAATTACACCCTGAAAACCCAAGTTAAGGATGACTGGCAATCTGCTAATTAAGCCAATTGATATACTAGTAAATGTATCATTCACACGATAAGTATTTTTACCAATTAAAAAGCCATAAGCGAGTTCTAATAAAATCATCAGAAAGAACACTGGTATGGCAAAAGTGATAATTGATGATTTATCCATAAATAACTCTTATATTTTTTATATTGTCAGATTTCTCTTAAGAAATGATTTTAATCTTGCCCAGGCATCTTTCGCAGGCTCGGTATTAACTTCGGGGTTACGGTCAACATACAACCAGAAGCCGTGATTCACCTCATCGTATATATGAATATCATTATTTATTCCAACAGCTTCAAGTGATTTTACGAATTCATCGACATCTGATACAGGAATACCTTGATCATTGCTAGCAAAAGTTCCATAAAACTCATGATTAACATGACTTAGTTGATCGGGGTCAGCCAACAAACGTCCATAAAAAATAGCAGTTCCATCGTGATTATCACCACCTAAAGCAAAGGACAGAGCCACGCCACCTCCATAGCACCAGCCAATCGTAGCAACTTTTCCATTACTGTCTTTGCGTTCTTTTAGCATTTTTACTGCGGCATTTAAATTATCAATTATAGTGTCAGGCTGGGCTAGCGTTTCTTGGACAAGAGACATATTTTCACCTCTATTGTTACCCACTCTTCCACTGTACAAATCTACTGCTAATGCTATATAACCCTCTTTAGCGAATTCATCAGCTGTCTCTCTCACTCTGTCAACTAATCCATTCCACTCATGAATTAATATTACCGCAGGATGAGACCCTGGACCTTCTGGGAGGCTGAGGTACCCTCTAGCTAGATCATCTTGGTTGAAATACGATATGTTTTGCCCCTGGAGTGGTCCACCCTGACCAATTATAGAAGCTGGTAAGGCACTTATTGATTCATCATTTGCGTTAATATTATTTGAAAAAATAAGAAAAAAACTAAATAGAAAAATATATGCTAAGTTCATAAGTTGCTCTGTCAATGATTTTATAGTCCTTACATGATCTCTAAATTTATTCATCAAATCAATTGCTATTAAAATTAGTAATTTGGTGCCCCGAAGAGGATTCGAACCTCTGACCCCAAAATTAGGAATTTTGTGCTC
>CABXJW010000056.1 GCA_902512585.1 uncultured Woeseiaceae bacterium
AAGGCACTAGCGGTTTCTAATGGCACTTCAGCTCTGCAGTTGGCATTCTTAGGAGCCGGTGTATCTTCAGGTGATGAGATTATTATTCCTGGATTTTGTTTTTTAGCATCAGCAAATGTAGCTTTGAATATGGGTGCAGTTCCAGTATTTGCAGATGTTGATCCAAAAACATGGTGCCTGACAGCTGATAATCTAGTGAAAGTAATAACTTCAAAAACTAAAGCAGTTGTTCCGGTTCATACTTATGGTAACTCTTGTGAAATTGATAAAATTATAGAGTTATGTAAAGACAAAAATATCATTGTAATAGAAGACACCGCTGAATCATTAGGAACGAAGTATAAAGGACAATTAACTGGAACTTTTGGGGATATAAATACATTTAGTTTTCAGGCAACTAAAACCATAACTACCGGAGAAGGAGGTATGGTAGTAACCGATGATGCAATGATAGCAGAAAGAATGAATCTATACAGAAGTCACGGTATGGGAAAAACAAGATACTATCATGATATTCCAGGTCTTAATTTTAGATTAACAAATCTACAAGCAGCTTTAGGTTGCGCTCAATTCGAAAAGATGGAAGAAATATTTGAAGCGCGTCAAAAGGTTTACCTCAAATATAGTGAAATTTTGGGTTCTGTTAATGGGATTGAGTTACAACAATATACTGGGAATGTGACTCCAGTTGTATGGGTGGTAGCTATAAAATTAGCTACTAATTATTATCCTCAAGGTAGAGATGATGTGATGAATAGCATGAGAGACCTAAATATCGAAACAAGACCAGGATTTTATCCACCATCTTCTATGAAGCATATTTATAGTGTAAATAAGAACGATATCCCGAACTCAGAAATGCTCGGCAAATCGGTAATATGCCTTCCAAGTAGCCCCAGCATTACGAGCCAAAAAATAGATTATATTTGTAAATGCATTATACAGTTGAGGAAAAAAACATGAAATACGCTCAAGATATTGAAAAGAGGTATCTGTCAAATGCACCATTAGCATTATCAATAGAAAGAATTGTTGAGTCAAGACTATATCCTTTATATGACTTAAAAAAACCAGTACTAGATATAGGTTGTGGTGAAGGCCTTTTTGCAAATATGGTTTTTGATGAAAAGATAGAGACAGGTATAGATCCCAATCCAAAAGAATTAGAGAGAGCGAAAAAATTAGGTGGTTATGGTGAATTATTGCAATGTTATGGGAATAATATTCCTAAGCCTGATGAATCTTTCGAAACTATTATATCAAATAGTGTGCTTGAGCACATAGAAAATGTTGATGAGATCCTAGAAGAGGCCTACCGACTTATGAAGCCTGGAGGGCGTTTTTATTTCACTGTTCCCTCAGATAAATTTGAGCAATATACTTTTTTAAGCCAATTGCTGCAATTTTTAGGATTAAAATCATTGGAAAGGTATTGGAGAAGATTTTTTAATAAATTTTGGGTTCACTACCATTGTTACACACCTGATGGATGGGCAGAGCTAGGAGAGAAACATGGGTTTGAAGTTGAAGCTTCCTTTGCTTATTGTCCTAAAAAGGTGTGCATGTTGGATACCTTCCTTACACCTTTGGGCCTATCAAGTATAATTATAAAAAAGATATTTAATAAATGGGTTTTCTTTCCAAAGTTACGTTTTATTTTATTGTATCCATATATAGGCTTGATAAAAAAAATGATAAAGGGTGCAGAAGAAGATAATAATGGAGGTTTGGTATTTGTAGCGTTAACGAAGCCGCTATAGTGAAAGTCTCAGTAGTATTACCGACTTATAATGAATCAAAAAATATTATTCATTTAGTTAATGAGATAATTAGTGTTTTAAACGAAAAGTATAAGTTTGAGATATTAGTAGTTGATGATAATAGCCCTGATTATACTTTCAAAATTACCGATGAGACATTCAAAGATGACAGTAGAGTTATTCCTATTTTACGCATTAATGATCGTGGATTTGCAAAATCTATCAGAGAGGGTATAGATAAGGCTAGATATGATCAGATAGTTGTGATGGATACTGATTTTACACATAACCCAAAGCTAATTCATAAGCTTCTGCATGTCGCTAAAGCTTATGAGTTAGTAAGTGCCTCTAGGTTTGCTCCAGGTGGAGATATGGAGGACAAGATACATTATATATCAAGCTTATCTTATAACTGGTTGTTAAGGATCATCCTTGGAACACAAATTCAAGATAATCTAGGTGGATATTTTACCGCCAAGAAAGAACATTTAATGAACCTACCTTTGGATGAGATTTTTTATGGATATGGAGAGTATTATTTTAGGTTATTACACTTTATGCAACATAAGAAACATACTATTGTTGAAATACCAGCAATTTATGCATCTAGAATTGAAGGTGAAAGCAAATCTAAATTTTTTAATATGATGTTTATTTACCTCTACAATGCCATAAAAGTAAGGCTTAGAAAGTATAAGATTTATTAGAAAATGTATTCTGATCTCTCATTAATTTTAATTTTTGCAGTAGCAGTATCTTTAGTAATAGAGTTTCCTCTAATTTTTGCCAGATTGAGTGATAAGAAAAGATGGTTACCTATAAATTCTGCACCAAGAATGATTGGTGACGATTTTTATTATTATTCCTTTTTAAATCTTTTCCATAAGAAATTATTGAAAAAATTTTATAAGATATATTCGCATATATATATAAGAAACAAGCCAATCTCAATTACCTTTCAATTAGTGGGGTTTATTTTGAATATGATCCCATACCACCTTGGATGGATTATTTCAATTAGATCAGAAGTTTAAGTATCGTTACGGCGATAATCTAAAGCTATTTCTTGGAAATGTAAGAGATACCGGTAGGTTAGAGATGGCTATGCAAGGAATTGATATTGTATTTCATTGCGCAGCGCTAAAACACGTTTATTTGTCTGAATATAATCCAT
>CABXJW010000057.1 GCA_902512585.1 uncultured Woeseiaceae bacterium
CATCTTATTACCATTTAAGTCAGAGATATTGTCACTTTCAATCGTGACCGTATAGGATGGGTTTGCGCCATCAACAAATGGATTGGACGATAAAGTAGATCCTGAAAAGCCAGGGTTACCCATATAATATGTATTACCTGCTCCAACTAATTTGACTGCAGGTTGATCCATACAAACGCGACTTTGTTCAGTTGAACATTTAATAACTATTTGTTCTGAAAAATTTATAGTTACCGTGGTTCCAATCGTGCTTCCACCATTTGTTGGACTAGTAGAGGCAACAGTCGGCTTAACACTATCCAAGGTGGCACTCACAACCTTTGATTTTGCTGATTCGCCATTATCGTTGTAGGCGGCGACACTGTAATAGGCAGTTTGACCTTCCGTCAAAGTACTGTCTGAATATGGGCTCACGGTAACCGCTGTGGCAAGTTCTGTGGCTTCTGCTTCATTGGATAATCTACGGTAAATTTTAAATCCTGTTTCATCTGAGCTTTGATCGGTCCAAGTGACATTCACCAGAGTCTGCACATTGGTTGCTGTAGTTGTTGTGGGTGCAGCGGGAACGGCAACGGCTGAATTGCAGCTAATATAGCTCGCATAATTTGCTGGGAAAGATTGTGCACTTGTTTCCTGGAATATAAAATCTACCTTAGTTTCACTTTTTATATCAACAAGGAAAATTCTTGAATCTGTTTCACCAGAAATTTTAGTGAATATCATATTGTCAAATAAAGAATATACTCCTGAAAATGCTCCAGAAATTCTTTTAAACGGACTTGGTGCGGATGTTGATATTGTGTATGGTGACTCAATACTGGAGGATGATCCAGATGATGTAAATGTTACTTGAGCATTTGTTAGTTGGTAAAAAGCACCTTTGTTAGCCCAGCCACTTGTATTCCTTGTAGTAATTGCATTACATGACCATGTACCAATTAAGTCTTCATCCTTCACTTCTCTATTAATCTTTTCTATAGTATTGAATATCTGATTGAACGTTGCGGCTGAAATTATATCCCCTTCTTTAAACTCTTCTCCCCACACATAATCATCGGCGTGACTGATTGAAGTGGTTAAAAGAAGTATCAGAGTGAAGAGTGAGAGGTTAAGTTTCATATTAATCCTTATTGAAATGTACTTTGACCGAACTTACCAGTCCCAAACTTTTGTAATGCAGTTTGTTGAGCTTGATTGGCAGCATCTTGAAGAGCTGCGGCAGCAGCTAATGCGCTAGCTTGTTCTTCAGCGGCTTTTGCGGCAGCGGCGGCTTCTTCAGCAGCAGCGGCAGCGGCGGCAGTTGCAGCCTCTTCAGCTTGTTTAGTGGTAGCATCCGTCACAGCTGTCTCGACAGCATCAGAGCCTCCACCACCACACGCAGATAAAGAAAGAAAAATAAGCAGTGGAATTATTTTATGCATACCAACAGTGGAATTATTTTATGCATACCAATAAATCTATAGCAGTAACTAAAAGTTTTCAAACATATTTTGTTAGCTATTGATTTAATGGTGGCCAGGGGCAGAATCGAACTGCCGACACGCGGATTTTCAGTCCGCTGCTCTACCAACTGAGCTACCTGGCCAAGACGTTGTATTCTACATCTCGTAACGAGAAATCACAAAATTAACTATCATTATTTTATATATTTTTTTGACTCTTTGTTGTATTGATTGCTATGTTAAAAAAAAGAATTAATTTAGGGGAATTATTCTAATGGCTCATACACACAAATTAACAGAGAGAATATGCTCAATAAGAGCTAAAAATCATCTTACAACAAGGAAAATGGGAGCACTCCTCGGAGTCTCTGCAACCACCATCGTAAAATGGGAAACAGGACAAACTCATCCAAAAAGATCTAATATTTTAAAAATTTGTAAAGTTTTTCATTGTTCGCCTAGCTGGCTTGTCTACGGTTTAAGCGACGGCAATGAAGTTTCTGATATTACTAACCTATGGAATCAATTGGGCTCAAAAGATCAAACTCTCTTATTATCTCTAGCGTCCTCTTTAATAGAAAAAAATACCAAAAAAATCAAAATCACATCAGAAAATCATCATCAAGTTGGCATAAATGACTGATAACGTAATTAGTTTTATTCAAAATGATCCTGATGACTGTATGCATCAAATGGCATTTAATTATATTGATGAGATAATGTTTGAGTTTTTTTCCATACCAGATGATGAAAAATGTCAGAAAGATCATAAGCGTAGAAGAGTATTTTATCATCAAAGTGTTTATGACCACCTTAATAGAACTAATCAATCTTTAGCTAATTTTCATGAAAACTTATATCGAGAAGATCTAGGTGAAGTGATTCAATTTTGGCTGAAAACAAGAAAATGCTATGACAAAGAGAAAAGGTTCCCAGCGGGCAATATTATAAATTGGTTTGTCTTTGCAGAACCAAATGCAATGATGCTCTATCTAATATATGGTGAATTTGCCTATCTATCCATCGCACCTCCTAAAATAATTTCAGCATTACAGCAATATGCAAAAGCATGTCAGCGATTTATTGATTGTAGAAACAATAAAATAATAGTTCATTTTAATTACTCAGAAGACGGTGAGAAGCCGAAATACAAAATTGAGAATAGGCGTATAGAGCTTCTGGGTCTTCTCAATCCACAAAGCAATAGTTCATTATGCGATGTAGATAGTAGTATTGATAAAGACATTTCCCTTAAAAACGTAATAAAAAAATAGAACTCCAGAATCTTGTAGATCAAAAACAGTACATAAAATTTGAAATTAATGTTAACTTAATGTTAACAAAATAAATAATTTATAAACAAGAAAAGGAGCATCTATGCAAAAAATAAAAAATATAACAATTGCATTTTTCACATCATTAATTTTTTTTAGTCCATTAAAAGCTGCGGATATGCCTGTGTCA
>CABXJW010000058.1 GCA_902512585.1 uncultured Woeseiaceae bacterium
AATTTATCTAATCTAGATTGCATCTTGCCCGTTGTTCCGTTGTTTCACGTAAACTCATGGGGATCTCCCTATGGAGCAATGATGGTAGGCGCTAAAATTGTTTATCCAGGACCAAAAATGGCTGATGGAGAAACTTTGTATAACTTAATGGAAGAAGAGAGTGTGACTGTCTCCCTTGGAGTTCCTACAGTTTGGTTGGTTCTACTTCAGTATGCGGCTAAAAATAAGAAAAAATTAAATAGTCTAAAACGAACTGTGATAGGTGGAGCGGCCGTTCCAGAATCAATGATTAGAGATTTTCGGGATAATCATGATGTCTTTGTACAACAAGCATGGGGAATGACTGAGATGAGCCCACTTGGTACCGTAATGTCATTAAAACATGGTATGGAAAATCTTTCTCAGGAAGAATTGATTAACTTACAAACCAAGCAGGGAAGGGGTATGTTTGGCGTTGAAATGAGGATTGTTGACGATAATCAAGAATCATTAGCGTGGGATGGCGAAGCGTTTGGCGCCCTTCAGGTAAGAGGACCATGGGTCTGTAGCGACTATTATAAACTGGAAGGAAAAGCTGGATCTCATTCGATTGATGGATGGTTTGATACTGGTGATGTAGCAAAGATTGATTCAAATGGATTTATGCAAATTACAGATCGTACAAAAGATGTTATTAAGTCAGGAGGTGAATGGATCAGCTCTATTGAGATTGAAAATACTGCTATGGGCCATAGTGCTGTTGCTGAAGCAGCAGTGATTGGAGTCGCGCATGAAAAATGGACTGAAAGACCATTATTGATTGTGGTGAAAGCAGGAGAACTAGAGCTTACGAAAGAGGATATAATGTCATATTTAGAAGGTAAAATTGCCAAATGGTGGATGCCTGATGACATAGTTTTTGTCAAAGAAATCCCTCATACGGCGACAGGAAAAATTAAGAAAACTGCTCTGCGAGAGCAATTTTCAGATTTTAAGTTAACTTAAGCTCAAAAATACATGCAACCTATTCTTGATGATCTAATTTACTTACTCAAGCTTGAGCGGCTAGAGGAAAATATCTTTAGAGGTGACAGTAGGGATATTGGAAGCGCTCAAGTGTTTGGAGGTCAGGTGGTCGCTCAAGCATTGTCCGCCGCTCAACATACAGTAAATGAGCGTATTGCTCACTCATTACATGCTTACTTTTTGAGGCGTGGTGACATGCAAGCACCAATTGTCTATGAAGTTGATCGAGCAAGAGATGGAGGAAGTTTTTCGGTAAGGAGAGTTGTTGCTATACAGCATGGAAGACCAATTTTTAATTTAGCTGCCTCATTTCAAAAATCTGAAAATGGTTTTGAGCATCAAAGTAAAGTACCTGACGTACCTGGCCCAGAGAACTTGAAAAATGTAACGCAATTACTTTCAGTTAATATTGATAAAATACCAGAGAAATTAAAGAAATTTTTAACCAGTGAGAGGCCCTTTGAATTTCGACCAGTAGAACCGATAGATATCCTTAATCCTGGGAAATTACCACCTGTTAACCATGTGTGGATTAGAGCGATCAATAAAGTACCTGATGATATATATTTACATCAATGTCTATTGGCCTATGTGTCCGATTTTCAATTATTAGGTACAAGCTTAAGGCCTCATGGTTTAGGCATTCCTTTAGGTGGCGGAGAGGTGCAGGTTGCTAGCTTAGATCATACATTATGGTTTCATCGTGAATGCCAAGTGGATGATTGGCTATTATACTCATCAGACAGTCCTAATGCTTCTGGTGCGAGAGGCTTTGCTAGAGGTGAGATATTCAAAAGAGATGGAACTTTAGTGGCTTCGGTGGCACAGGAAGGATTGATTAGGAAAATTGGGACAAATAAAAAGAAAGTATCATCATCTGATCCTCGCTTGAGGATCTCTTGACTCAGCTATGATAATTATATTGATGGCGGAAAAGATATAACTGATAAAATAAACAAGAGTTGGAGAGTCATGAGCATACGAAAAGTATGCAGTTCTCTTATTCGCTTTTAGCTTGATTAGCAACAGATTGCATCGCTTCTTTAATATTTTCCTCATCACCAAGAAAATTTCTTGAAATTGGTTCGAAGTTATCATCGAGTTCATACAAGATTGGAACACCAGTTGGTATATTGAATTGAGTTATTTCCTCCTCAGAAATATTGTCCAGCATTTTAACGAGTGCGCGTAGACTATTGCCATGCGCGACAAGCAAGACATTCTTGTTATTTTTTAGGTCCAGAAGGATAGTCTCTTTCCAGCACTCTTGGACACGGATTAGAGTTGTTGCCAGTGATTCTGAAGCTGGCAACCCATCTATATTTTTATAGCGCTTATCATTAATAGGGTGTCTTTCATCATCAACTTCTAATTCTGGTGGCTTGATATCATAACTTCGACGCCAAAGATGAACTTGGTCTTCACCGTATTTCTTTGTAGTTTCTGATTTATCGAGCCCTTGAAGAGAACCATAATGTCTTTCATTAAATCGCCAATCTCGATGAACGGGAAGCCATGCCCTATCAATTTCATCTAATATTATCCAAAGTGTATGAATCGCCCTTTTTAGAAATGAGGTATAGGTAACATCAATTTTAAAATCAAGTTTATTGATAATTTCGCCAGCCTCTTTAGCTTCCATTTCTCCTTTTTTAGTTAGGCCAACATCCGTCCAACCAGTAAATAAATTTTTTAAATTCCATTTACTTTGACCATGGCGAACTAGTATAAGTTTACTTGCCATAATGAGTTATTGAGCCTCTAAATTAATTTCTGTAAATAGTTCGGTACGTTTAGTCAATTTTTCAAAGATCTTGTTAATTACTGAAACTTCTTCTTCATCAAGCTCTTCAGTGAGTATTTGCTCTATTTGGAGCGCTGCAT
>CABXJW010000059.1 GCA_902512585.1 uncultured Woeseiaceae bacterium
ATCTTGAGGAATATGTCAGTAATATAGCCACTGTTGCTCTTTCATTTGATTTATTTGATGACCTATTGAGCATCGATCAAGTTGAATTTCAGTATAGTCAAGAATTCGGATTCGATATGTCTAACCTCGAAGATCATAAAGTGTCTTTTCAGGGTTATTTAGATGTTATGCGTGCAATCGACATCCCTAAAATCTTAACTAAAAATATTGCACTAATTGTAGCTTCTGGTGAAATTCTGGATGGTAATCAAGCTCCCGGTGTTATAGGAGGCGACTCAACCAGACTGCTACTGAGAGAGGCATTGCATGATGAATCAATACAAGGTGTCGTTATAAAGATAGATACTCCAGGTGGAAGTGCCTTTGCCTCAGAAAAAATATTAGAGCAAATTGTAGCTCTAAAGGCTGCTAATAAACCCGTTGTAGTACTGATGGGTAGTGTGGCTGCCTCAGGTGGTTATTGGATTGCAATGGCGGCAGACAAAATATATGCTTCTCCAGCTACAATTACAGGCTCTATTGGTGTTTTTGCCATGTTTCCTACTTTTGATAAATCATTAGCTGAGTTAGGTATATACACTGATGGAGCCGGAACTAATGCTTGGTCTGGGAGCTTTCGTGTAGACAGAGAAGTGCCTGATAACCTGAAACGTCTCATCCAATCACAAGTTGATTACAATTATAATGAATTTGTCAGTAAAGTTTCACAATTCAGAGATATCCCAACTGAAAATGTTAAAAATATAGCTGAAGGACAGGTCTGGACAGGTCAAGAGGCTCTTGAAAATGGTTTAATCGATGCTTTAGGTGGAATTGATGATGCAATTAAAGAAGTGGAGCATCTGGCAAATATGGGTGACCTAGATTATGGAATTATTAACTTGGAGCAAAAAATAAGTCCAGCAGAACTATTTGCGGTTTCTTTTCTCGATTCATTAATTTCTGTTGGTTTAGATTTTTCTGCCTTAGGTTTAAATAATGGTATTTTAAATATAATTAGTAAAAAGGTTAATGAGCTCACTTTTCCATTTACTAAGTTTAATGACCCACAAGGTCTCTATGCCTATTGCTTTTGTGAAATTAATTAGTGTCTGTATTCTCACTGTAGCTGTAATCCTTTATTTCAAATTCGAAGTTTAGATCAGTTACACCTGTGCTGAATTGGACTGTTAAATATGAACATGTGGGCATTGTTATCTTTAGGTGTGGTAAAAGATATTCTACTAAATCACTTAATCCAGGATTGTGACTTACCACCATTATATGTTCCAGGGTAACTGACAATTGATTTATCTTATTAATTAGAGAATTGCATGAGGCAAGATATAGTTCAGGTTCACTTTCTAATACAACTGATTTCCAATTATTTTCGTTAATAATGATTTCAGCTGTTTGTTCTGTTCTAGTTGCACTACTGCTTACTATTTTGCTGGGTTTAGGATTTCTTGAGCCAATAGATTTGGCTGTTATTATGGCTTCTTCTATACCATTTCTACTTAATGGCCGATCTATATCCCTGTAAAGAGATGTCTCGTTAGAGGCGGAAGCATGCCTCATAAGAGTTAAGTAATTCACATCATACCTGTCTGCAATTTAGCTTCATCAGACATCATTTCTTGATTCCATGGAGGGTCAAAGATAAGCTCAACAGTTACATTTTCTATCGTCGGAATGATAGCTACTTTATCTCTCGCATCCTCCACTAGAATATCACCCATACCGCATCCTGGAGCGGTTAGAGTCATATCTATAAATACATGCCGAGTATTATTTTCATCAATTTTTACATCACAACTATAGATAAGACCTAGGTCAACAATATTGATTGGAATTTCTGGGTCATAACATGTTCTCAATTGGTTCCATATAACCTCTATTATATCTTTATCTGTTGCATTGAGCGGTATTTCTGGTGGGGGTTCGACTTCTTTTCCGATTGCATCGGCATCTTTACCCGCTATTCTGAATAAATTACCTTCAATATAAATAGTAAAGCTCCCACCAAGAGACTGCGTTATAAAACCTGAAGTGCCTTCACGAAGTTGAAGAACTTCTCCAGCTGGTATTATCACTGTTTCTACATCTCTAGTTAAAATAAAAGGTTCATTTGTATGGCCAAACATAATTTATAATTTTTCCGTTGTTGTAGTATTCTTATTATTAATAGCTGATAAAAATGATTGCCATCCTAAGGTGGCACATTTTATTCTTGAGGGAAACTCTTTCACTCCTTTCAATGCCTCAATTTGTGAGGAGCTCTTGAATTCATCAGTGTTTTCTTCTTTGTTATTTAACATCATAATTAAGTTTTTTGCATAGTGTTCAGCATAGTTTATATCTTGTTTTAATAGCAATGTGGTCATTATTGAGGATGAGGCAATTGATATTGCACAACCGGTACCCTCAAAAGATAGTTGATCGATAAAATTATCTTTACCCACGTGAACATATATTCTTATTTTATCACCGCACAACGGATTTATGCCCTCAGCAAAATGAGAACTATTAGCTTGTTTACCAAAATTTTTCGGACATTTGGCATGATCTAATATAAGTTGCCGGTATAACTCATTGAGTGATTTCTTTTCGGCAGATATAGTTTGCATCAGGAGAATATCTCCATTACTTTTGCAAGACCGGAGATGAATCGATCGATATCTTCTTCATTGTTATAAACAGATAATGAGGCTCGAGCTGTTCCTGAGAGACCAAAAAACTCCATAGCAGGCATTGCACAGTGATGGCCAGTTCGAATAGCAATACCTTGATGATCTAATATGGTACCAATATCATGAGAGTGAATATCCTGAATGATAAAAGACTGAACGGCAATTTT
>CABXJW010000060.1 GCA_902512585.1 uncultured Woeseiaceae bacterium
AACGCCATGCTCATTAAGATAGTCTGATAAATCTTCAGACATTCTCTTTGTTAATGTCGTAATGAGAACTCGATCTCCTTTCTTTACTCTGTCACCAATCTCAGATAATACATCTTCAACCTGATTTTGAGCTGGTCTAACTTCTATTGTGGGATCAATTAAACCAGTTGGTGACATAATGGAAAGTGCGTATCCCGTTCCTGGCAGAGGTCCAAATGATAAAAATATCAATATCAATAGATCTAAAGACCCTAAAATGCTCTTTAAACAGGCTGATGAAATAGAAAAAACTATGCTAGAACATGCGCGTAATCTTGAATTCGAGGATGCTGCAAGGCTGAGGGATGAATTAGAGGATATTCGAAATACAGCTATGGGAATTAATGATTAAATGAAATAAAATACTATAACAATATAACTAAATTTTTAGATTTGAGTAAAGGGTGATTAGCTCAGGGGTAGAGCGCCACGTTGACATCGTGGAGGTCGGTGGTTCGAGACCACCATCACCCACCATATTTAGATTCGTTTTCATGAATTATTTAAAATTGCGCCTTAAGCCAATAAATACAGTAATAAATTAATTAAAAATTTAATGTATAAAACCTTGTTTCTGGGTGCTCTCGAATATAGAATTCATATCCTTTGCTGAATTTGTAACATAAAATATATAATTTAAGGAGTATAGGATATCGCTGCAACCAAGCGTGTAAGAAGAAATGAGGAATTAGATGCCGTTGAAGTGAGGGTAATCAATTCCAAGGGTGATCAGGCTGGAGTGATGGCACTGAATTTGGCTATACAAATGGCAAGAGATGAATCTTTAGATTTAGTTGAAGTCTCTCCAAATGCGTCGCCTCCAGTATGCAGAATTATGGATTTTGGTAAATATTTATTTGAGATAAATAAAAAAGGCCAAAATACAAAAAGAAAAACAAAGCGGACTCAAGTTAAAGAAATCAAATTTCGCCCAACTACGGACGAAGGTGATTATCAAATAAAACTGAGAAAACTTAAGGAATTCCTAGAGCATGGTGATAAAGCAAAGGTCACACTGCGGTATAGGGGTAGAGAAATGGTACACCAAGAATTAGGTGTGCAATTAATCGAGAGAGTGAAGAGTGATTTGGAAGATTATGGGTCTGTCGAGCAGTTACCAGAACTGGAAGGTAGGCAGATGGTTATGATTCTAGGTCCGAAAAAAAAGTGAGTAACAGTATAATATAAGGTTGTACTAATACCCGCCAATTTGAGGCTTAATTAAGTACTTAATATGGCTTAATAAAAGGAAAGTATAATGTCAAAAATGAAGACAAATCGTGGTGCGGCAAAGAGATTCCGTAGAACTGGTAAAGGTGGCTTTAAAAGAGCGCAATCACATCTAAACCATATCCTTACAAAGAAAAAGTCAAAGAGAAAACGTCAGTTAGGTCTGACGCTTCAAGTAGCTGATTCTGATGTAAAGAGCGTGCGACGCATGCTCCCATATAGTTAAGAGGGGATAAAATAATGGCAAGAGTAAAAAGTGGTGTAACCGCGAAAGCAAGACATAAAAAAATACTTAGTAAGGCGAAAGGCTATTATGGAGCCAGAAGCAAGCTATATAAGACGGCAAAACAAGCAGTCATAAAAGCTGGTCAGTATGCTTATAGGGACAGACGTCAAAGAAAAAGACAATTTAGAGCCCTCTGGATAGCAAGGATAAATGCTGCATCCAGATTGCATGGGTTATCATACAGTCGACTGATTAATGGATTAAATAAAGCTGAAATAATAGTTGATAGGAAGGTATTAGCAGATATAGCTGTTCATGATCCAGTTGCATTTGAATCTATTGCTATGCAAGCAAAAGATGCTTTATCAGATACTTGATTATAGATACATCGATAAACTATAGTTATTGACTATCATAGAATTTCGGTTTATCAATGAAGAAAATAGCAGACA
Organism: uncultured Woeseiaceae bacterium; assembly: GCA_902512585.1. Taxonomy (GTDB): domain Bacteria; phylum Pseudomonadota; class Gammaproteobacteria; order Steroidobacterales; family Woeseiaceae; genus SP4260. The sequence continues at coordinate 1,948 of CABXJW010000060.1, forward strand.
TCCTAAAGATATCCCTAGAAAAAGTTAATAATGCGACAGATATAAAGACACTTGATTCAATAAGAGTTACTTATGTCGGAAAAAAAGGTGAATTTACCAATAGTTTGAAGAAATTAGGGGCGCTTTCACCTGAAGAAAGACCTGCCGCTGGTGAGAGTATAAATAAAGCAAAATCTTCTTTTATGAGGGCAGTATCTCTTCGTAAAAAGGAACTTGAAGATATAGAGTTAGATGAAAGCCTCAGGAAGAATGCAATTGATGTATCGCTTGAAGGTTATAAATCATCCAAGGGTGGCCGACATCCTATTTCAATTGTAAGAAATCATATCGAAAGAATATTTGGTGATGCGGGCTTTGGTATTAAATCTGGCCCAGAAATTGAGGATGATTTTCATAATTTTACAGCTTTGAATATTCCCAAAAATCACCCTGCCAGAGCTATGCATGATACTTTTTACTTGGAGAATGGCAATTTATTGAGAACGCATACCTCTCCTGTTCAAATTAGATCGTTACTAGAACAAGGCGCACCTATTAGAATCATAGCTCCTGGAAGAGTTTATAGATGTGATTCCGATCAAACTCATACCCCAATGTTTCACCAAGTCGAAGGATTGGTAATAGATGAAGCTGTTAGTTTTTCAAATTTAAAAGCAATCTTGCATCAATTTGTTGGAAGCTTTTTTGAACGTGAGGTCGAATTGCGATTTCGCCCATCTTATTTTCCCTTCACTGAGCCATCAGCAGAAGTAGATATTCTCTGGGGAAAGGATAAATGGTTA
>CABXJW010000061.1 GCA_902512585.1 uncultured Woeseiaceae bacterium
AAAATAGCGAACTCTGGCTCAACTAAATTTTTATAGGTTGCCCATACCGATTTTGCTGTGGTGCTATTCATGATACCAAGCTTTAAGACATTGATTCTTGCTTTAATGAGCCCGTCTGAAACAAAACCTAATTTATCTTGTAAGAATACTTCTCGGGCATCAATGATCAGCATGGTTATATATTGTGTGATTTGAGTTTGCTCTGCTTTTGTGAGTGTTTCAGACTCCCAATTTTTAGCTAAAAACTCAGCAAATTGAGTATCTCTAGCTACCGTGAACCTACGCTCATATACTCTAGAATTAAGTTTATTCTCAAGGTTAGAGATGGCCAATTTATTATTCATATGAATTTGCCTTGAGAGATAAATTAATGTTACTACGGTTGCTATGGCAGCAATAAGTTCACCGATAGCGCCAAGTTCTATGTATGTCATACATTCCTCCAATTAAACTGCTAGTATTGTTTATACTTCATCATAAAAGATTCTTCAGATAAAGAATGTTCTGGGAAAATTTTTAAAGAAGTTGATTATTAACTAATTAAATTAAAAAGTGAGGAGTTATGCGTTATTACTTATGTTTTTTGACCATCTTTCTTTCAGGATGTCTTAATGTTCCATTTATCCCTTTAGTTGACAATGAAAAAGACTTAGCTGAGATTGATCTAGCAGTTAGTTTACATCATCAACCTGCAGCAACTTACTCAGAGTAAAACGGAAAAAATAATGGCGTCTCAGCAATCACCGATTTATGTAATCGGAAGTATTAATACTGATATGGTGGCAATGACAGCCCAGTTGCCGGCACCTGGTGAAACTGTAATGGGTGGTGAGTTCATGATGACGGCAGGAGGTAAGGGGGCTAATCAAGCAGTTTCGGCTGTGCGACTTGGTGGTAAAGTTACCATGGTGGGTAGATTGGGCGAGGATATATTTGGAAATCAATCTATTGAGAGGTTAACTGCGGAGCAGATAAATTGTGACTTTATAACCAGAGACCCAAAGACTGCCTCGGGTGTTGCGTTAATCAGCGTTGATGCTCAAGGAGAAAATCATATTGTTGTTGCACCAGGTGCAAATAATAAGCTTAGTTATAATATTGTTGATTCGGTTATAACGGCGCTTCCAGAAAATGCCATTATATTAATGCAACTAGAAATACCACTCGAAACTGTAAAATATGTTATCGATAGGACGCGTAATTCCTCTCAAAAAGTTATTCTGGATCCTGCACCTGTACCTATGGTTACTCTTGATGAAGGTTATTTTAAAGATCTTTACCTAATCACACCGAATGAAACTGAGGCCAAACGCTTAACAGGTATTGAAGTTTCTGACGTTCAAGCAGCTGAAAAAGCGGCTATTAAATTATTAGCTACAGGAGTGAAAAACGTTGCCATCACCATGGGAGCTAATGGGGTGTTATTAGCGCAACAAGGTGCGATGAAAAAGATTGCTTCACCTGAGGTAGATGCCGTTGACACCACAGCTGCTGGTGATTGCTTTAATGGAGCGCTGGCGGTAGGTATTGCCAGTGGATTGACTCTTGAAGAGAGTGTGGAGAGAGCCTGTATTGCCGCTTCAATATCAGTCACCAGAAAAGGTGCCCAGGATGCGATGCCGTATGCAGAAGAGATTAATGAATGTTTATCGTAGAAAATTATACTTTGGCTGTATTATTTTGCATTGTCACAATGCTTTGTTGGGGCTCATGGGCTAATACCCAAAAACTGGCGAGTAAAACTTGGTCTTTCCAATTGTATTATTGGGATTATGCATTAGGTGTGGTTTTATTTAGTTTATTAATGGGTCTGACTCTCGGCAGCAGCGGAGATTTAGGTAGAAGTTTTACACAAGATTTAACACAAGCTTCTCTCAGCTCACTAAGCGCCGCTTTTTTAGGCGGTGTGATTTTCAATCTTGCCAACCTATTAATCGTAGCTGCTATTGATATCGCAGGCATGGCTGTGGCTTTTCCAGTTGGTATCGGGATCGCATTGGTACTTGGGGTATTGATAAATTATTTTGCAGTTCCAATTGGCGATCCTTGGTTATTATTTGCCGGAGTATTTTTAGTGGCTTTGGCTATTGTATTAGATGCATTAGCTTATCGAGGTTTATCAACTCAGCAAGCACAAACTTCGCACAAAGGTCTAATATTGTCTGTTGCAGGTGGATTATTAATGGGTTTTTTTTATCGTTTTGTGGCTGCCTCAATGTCTCTTGATTTTGCTACACCACAAGACGGTCTAATGACACCCTATACAGCTGTATTTATTTTTTCAATCGGTCTTTTTACTTCTAATTTTCTTTGGAATACGATTTTTATGTATCGACCATTTAAGGGTGAAGCGGTCACCTATAAAGCATATTTCCAAAATGGAAATCTCCAATTACATGGTGTTGGTATTCTCGGTGGCGTAATCTGGTGTTTGGGTATGTCACTGAATATTCTGGCAGCAGAGCAAGCTGGTTTTGCCATATCGTATGGTTTAGGTCAGGGTGCAACTATGATTGCAGCTATTTGGGGTGTTTTTGTTTGGAGGGAGTTTTCAGGCGCGCCAGAGAAAAGTTTATTATTAATTAAATGGATGTTTGTTTGTTTCTTGGTTGGATTGGCATTAATTATTATATCGCGAATATAAATATCTTTAAGTGTAAGACTGTTTCATCTGTAATTTTTCTACTTGATT
>CABXJW010000062.1 GCA_902512585.1 uncultured Woeseiaceae bacterium
ATGCTAACGCCATCGCTTGATAGAACGGATTCTCCTGCCTCGGAAAATGTCCTCCAATTAAATACATTTTTTTCTAAGGAATGATTAGCTAATCGCAGAGGTTCTATGGCAGACGAAAATGATACCAGTGTGAATTTTTCCAGTAACAAGAACCCAAATTTTCTAGGCTGTATTGACTCTTTAGTTGAGATATTCATTTATTTTGTGTGGTTCATCTGCTTAACAAAAATAATATAACTCTTTGATCTTAGCGAACGAAATTTATGCCAAACTCCTTACCAGCTTGTGCTAGCCATAATGCGATATATTCTGCATAACTGCGACGTATAATAATTTTAAATAACGGCGTTGTGTCGACTAATGCCAACAAAACTGAAGCTTTAGCTAGTCCAGTTTGAGCGCATTGCCCGGGTAAAATAAGATTCTCATATAAATTCAAAGTACAACCTTTTGCCAAAAGAGGGTGAACTCTTGTTCCTTGAATAGACAACTGAACTAAGCCACCCGATTGATCAGTAGCATAGAAATTATCTACTAAATTTACCTCTTTAATAATTGAGTTTAGGTCATGACCAGTTACAAGTAACCATTCATTTGGTGCGAGCCAGTAAATATGATGCGAGCCAGTAGTAAAAGTATTAGATGAAGTAGGTAATGGCTGGTGAAATATTTTTTCTGCATTACTAAGAAAACTTTCATTTTCAATCGAGCCCCTGATATTTAGAAAATTTAACCCAGCATTTATATCAACAGTTAGAGAAGAACTAATTGATTGTTTGTCTTTGGAGTTTTCCAGAAAATTATCAAGCGCATGATTTATAATATTATTTGACATGCTGCCTCTCTCCATTTGGATCATAAAAAACTGGTTTAGTGATAATTACTTCAATTTTATTTCCCTCAGATGACACAGCTATCAGTTTTTCTCCGTATCTTTCTCTACCAGCCTCCACCAAAGCAAGGGCAATTGGGTGTTTTAAGATTGGGCTGTAATAACTTGAACTTACATGACCGCACATTGGTGTTGGTCCTGAAGATAATATTTCTTTCACTAATTGTGATCCTTCTCTCACCACACTAACATTATCAGCAGAAAGCAATCCAACCAGTTGTTTTCTATCTTCACGAAGAGCATCTTCCCGACTTAAAGAACGCTTACCAATAAAATCTTTATTCCCTGCAATCAGCCAACCTAGGCCTGCATCTATAGGATTAACAGAGCCATCTGTATCTTGCCCGACGATAATAAATCCCTTTTCTGCTCTGAGTACATGCATAGTTTCTGTACCATAAGGCGTAATTCCATATTGCTCACCAGCCTTCATTAGAATATTCCATAAATGCAGCGCATGATTACTGTTTACATTGATTTCAAAAGCAAGCTCACCACTGAAACTCACCCGAAATAAAGTTACCTCAATATTTTCAATTTCACTTTTACAAACTCTCATAAATGGCAATTTTTTGGAACTTAGATCTGTCTTAACCAAACCTTGCAATACTTGTCTACTCTTTGGGCCGACGAGGGCTATAGTAGATATATGATCAGTTAAAGAGGTTAAATACACATCTAAATTTGGCCATTCAGTTTGCAGCCATTGCTCAAGCCAGCTCATTACTGACGCAGCTCCACCAGTGGTAGTGGTTAAATAAAAATGATTCTCATCAAAACGAGTCATCACGCCGTCATCCATAATCATGCCATCTTCACCAAGCATAATTCCATAAGCACACTGGCCAACTTTCATCTTGGCTACATCGTGCGTATAAATTTTTTCTAAGAAAGGTACTACATCATTGCCACGAACCTCAATTTTACCAAGTGTAGAGGCATCCATAATACCAAGAGATGATCGTGTCGCTAGACATTCTCGATTCATGGTTTCCAGCATATTTTCTTTGCCCACAGGAAAATACCAAGGTCTCAACCATTGGCCAACGACCTCAAAAGGGGCTTGTTTAATTTCATGAAAATTGTGAAGTGCTGTCTTTCTGATAGGCTCAAACATTTTTCCAATATCCTCACCAGCACAAACCCCAAAACTCACTGGTGTATAGGCAGGCCGAAAAGTCGTGGTACCGATTTGTGCAATAGGTTTATCGAGTGCTTGCGCAAGAACAGCCATGCCATTGATATTACCTAATTTCCCTTGATCTGTTCCGAATCCTAGTGCGGTATATCTCTTTACATGCTCGATCCCGGTATATCCTTCTCTTACCGCTAAATATATATCAGAGACCGTCGTATCATTTTGATAATCTAAAAACTGTTTGGGTAAACTTTCTACCGGCACTAATGACTTTACCTGCCACAATGGAACCATCTTACTAACTTTATAAGTTTTCACCTTTGGCAGCTTTTGAGTTGTTACCTCTAAACCAAGATGACTAATTATATTTTTGGTACATTCAATACTCTCTGCAAAACATTCACCGAGACTCCAAGTGCCATTACATGAGCCAATTGAGAAGGGCCCATGAACATTTGATTCCGGTACAAAGCAATGTCGATCCTGATCCCATTTATTTTTTCCTCCAGATTGAGAATGCAAATGAACAGCAGGGCTCCAGCCACCAGAATAAACCACTAAATCACATTGTTTCTTATCAATTTCAGATTCGCATGTATTCTCATCTACATTGTATGCTGCAATC
>CABXJW010000063.1 GCA_902512585.1 uncultured Woeseiaceae bacterium
ATTACTGGTGCCGCTCAAATGGATGGAGCAATTCTAGTTTGTAGTGCTGCTGATGGTCCAATGCCTCAAACACGTGAGCACATCCTATTGGCTCGCCAAGTAGGCGTACCTTATATCGTGGTCTATCTCAATAAAGCTGATCAGGTCGATGATGAGGAATTGCTTGAATTGGTTGAAATGGAAGTTAGAGATTTGCTATCAACCTATGAATTTCCGGGCGATGATACACCGATAGTAACTGGTTCAGCACTGAAGGCATTTGAAGGGGATACATCGGATATTGGTATACCATCGATTGTAAAATTAGTTGAAGAAATGGACAGTTATATTCCACAACCAGAAAGAGCCATTGATGGTGATTTCCTGATGCCTGTGGAAGATGTGTTTTCAATCTCAGGTAGAGGAACGGTTGTAACTGGCCGAATCGAGAGAGGAATCGTTAACGTTAATGATGAAATTGAAATCGTTGGCGTTAAAGATACAGAAAAAACTACATGTACTGGTGTTGAAATGTTCCGTAAGTTATTGGATCAGGGTCAAGCTGGAGATAATGTTGGCGTATTACTTCGAGGAACTAAACGTGAAGAAGTAGAGCGTGGCCAAGTATTGTGTAAGCCTGGCTCGATCAAACCACATACTAAATTTGAAGCTGAGATTTATATTCTTAATAAAGAAGAAGGTGGGCGTCATACACCTTTCTTTAAAGGGTATCGTCCTCAGTTCTATTTTAGAACAACGGATGTTACTGGCGCATGTGAGTTACCTGAAGGTACTGAAATGGTAATGCCAGGTGATAACGTAAAAATGGCTGTTGATTTAATAGCTCCAATTGCAATGGAAGAAGGTTTACGTTTTGCGATTCGTGAGGGTGGACGGACTGTTGGTGCTGGAGTAGTTGCTAAAATTATTCAGTAATTAATAGAGAAGAAATGATAGGCCAGTAGCTCAATTGGCAGAGCGGCGGTCTCCAAAACCGCAGGTTGGGGGTTCGATTCCCTCCTGGCCTGCCATCAACAAAAAGCTCCACGAACATTATGGAGCATTCGGTCACTGCGGTTTTAATATTTGGGGTTTAGTTTTGGATAATGTGACAACACAATCAGATCAATCATCTTTATTGGATATTATAAAGTTGTTAGCAGCTGCTGGTCTTTTGATCGGTGGTTTGTTTGGTTACTATTATTATCTTGAATTAAGCCTCCCGTTACGTGCTTTAATGGTATTAGGTGGCTTTGGTGCAGGTATTGCGATGGCAATGACTAGTCTCCAAGGAAAAAGATTGTGGGCATTTATACAAGGATCTCGTATTGAGATTCGTAAAGTAGTGTGGCCAACACAACAGGAAACAACTCAAACAGCTATAGCTGTTTTTGTTTTCACTTTAGTAATGGCTTTATTTTTCTGGGGATTGGATTCGCTCCTTCTCTGGCTCACAAGAACATTAGTCGGCTCTGCCGGTTAAATAATAGTTAATAAAGGAATAATAAATTGACCTTACGTTGGTACATCGTTCATGCCTACTCAAATTATGAGTATAAGGTTAAAAGCTCATTGGAAGAGCGAGTTAAACTTATGGGATTAGAAGACAAGTTCGGTGAAATACTAATACCAACAGAAGAAGTAGTGGAAATGAAAGAAGGTGCAAAACGTTCAACGGAGAGAAAGTTTTTCCCAGGATATGTTTTAGTTCAAATGGAAATGAATGATGAGACTTGGCATTTAGTTAAAGAGGTGCCAAAGGTATTAGGATTTATCGGAGGCTCAAGTGATCGCCCTGCACCAATTACTGAAGTTGAAGCTAATAGGATTTTACAACGTGTAGAAGAGGGCGTCGATAAGCCACAACCAAAAGTATTATTTGAGCCTGGCGAACTTGTTCGAGTTACTGATGGGCCATTTAATGATTTTTCAGGAGTGGTAGAAAAAGTAAATTACGAAAAAAATCGATTGCAGGTAGCAGTGCAGATTTTAGGTAGATCAACTCCAGTTGAATTAGATTTTGGTCAAGTAGAAAAAGGTTAGGTTGTTAAGTTATACAAATTAATTATAAATCATTAAAATTGAGGAGCTTTTTAAAAAAGCGTTCGCACTCAACAAGGTAAATAATAATGGCAAAGAAAGTCACTAGTTATATAAAGTTGCAAGTTCCTGCAGGTCAAGCTAATCCAAGCCCACCTGTAGGTCCTGCTCTGGGTCAGCATGGTGTAAACATCATGGAGTTTTGTAAAGCATTTAATGCAGCAACACAATCAACCGAAGCGGGCCTTCCGATACCAGTTGTGATTACAGTTTACAGTGATAGAAGCTTCACATTTATCACTAAAACACCTCCAGCAGCCATTTTATTGCAAAAAGCAGCAGGCCTTAAAAAAGGCTCGGGAACTCCTAATACAGAAAAGGTTGGCAAAGTTAATCGCGCTCAACTT
>CABXJW010000064.1 GCA_902512585.1 uncultured Woeseiaceae bacterium
ATCTCCACCTTTTACTGTGTCATACATATGCCAGCGCCAATCATCTTCACCCATGTTACCAAGTGCTGCACTAATACCACCTTGTGCTGCAACAGTATGACTTCTGGTCGGAAAAACTTTTGTGATACACGCAGTTTTCAATCCTACCTCAGCAAGACCAAACGTAGCTCTCAAACCTGCTCCTCCGGCCCCTACCACGACTACATCATAATCATGATCAATAAATTCATAATCAGCCATTGAATAACCCTAAAAATATTAACCCTAAAGAACTTACACTAAGCAAGAAGACTACGAAATGAATAATTTTACTCAGACGTAATGAAGACAGTTGTTGTAAATTATCATGTACATAATCTTCAATTATCACTTCTAATCCAAGATAGGAGTGATATGTGAGCAACGTCACCAGTAGTGATAACATTAATATGTTAAAAGGTACACTTACCCAATTATATATGGATTCAAAGTGATAACTATCAATTAATGTCATAGAGATGAGAAACCAACCACCAAAAACAATTAATAAAATCGCGGACATTCTTTGAGACCACCAATGACCAGATGGACCCTTCTGTAGATTCTTAGAAAAAAGTAACTTCAAAAAGGATGCTAATTTCATATAAGCCACCAAAAAATCACTGTAAGTAGAATACTAGTAATAATGACCAAATGAGCAGATAACTCGACTTTTCTTTTACTAAACCCTCTGCCAGTATCCCAGTATAAATGCCTAACCCCATTACAAAAATGAAAGAAAAATGAAAAGCTCCATGAATAGAGAGCTAACGATCCTAAAGGTGATGTCATCAATAAAATAAATAACGCATATGCTTGCTCCCCTAAATAAAGGGTAACTAGCCAAGATGAAAGAAGTATTAAACCAATCGATAAAGCCACACCCGTAGCGCGATGCATGATTGATAAAATCATAGTAATAGGCCATCTATAGATTGTAAGATGCGGTGATAGTGGACGTAAGTTTCTATTCATGATTTATTTTTTCTATTGTGTCAATTTATTTAGAAATCTATACATCGGCCATTTTTTTCCCAATCACCATATCTCGTGGGATCAAGACCACCCCTACCATTAATTTCTTTTTCTAAATTATGTGTATTATTCTTATTTTTTACGCTCTTTTTATGACTTGATTTCTTAACTTTAATTTGTGAATTTTTCATAACATAATTATGCCAGATTTAGCTTTGTGATGTAGACTATTAATACTCTTAATGTTACAAATGCATACAAGAAATGAATGACAAATTATTTGAAATAATACTCGTTAGTGGCGAAGATCAGATCGATTTTCTTCAAGGTCAAATAACTCAGGATATAGAGAAAATTAATACCTCGAGTATCTTGAATGGCGCTTTTTGCAATCCAAAAGGAAGGGTAATCTCAACTTGTCAATTATTTAAGATGCAATCTGCTATTGCAATTATTATCCCTCAATCGATGGCAGAACCCTTAATAAAAAGACTTAATCTCTATAAGTTAAGATCAAAAGTATCCATTGAAAAATCTAGTCAAATTTCATCATATTGTATAAAAAATAATGAGTTATTTAATGAAGTAACAACCATCTCTCATAAATTACCAAGAACTGATCATTCAGAAGTTATTGGTGATTTTAAGTCAGATAATTTCTTTTTGACAGCGTTGGAATGGCGGGAAGTGAGAGTTAAAAATGGAATAATTGATATTGATATTAAAAATTCTGAAAAGTTTACACCGCATATGTTAAATCTAGACTTAACGAATGCCATAAGCTTCAGGAAAGGTTGCTATGTTGGGCAAGAGATTATCGCGAGAACTCAGCATATAGGAAAAGTAAAAAGGCGTGCCGTATATTATAACTTAACTAACTCATCTCCTCCTGATAACAGTGAATTTTCTTTAAATGGAAATCCGGTAACCATAAGCATTATCACTATTGTAAATAACACTATGGTTGCTGTTGTAAATACGTCAATATCGAAAGAGATACTTAAATTTGAGGGTGGGCATGCTGTCCCAATAAATTTAGATATCTAAAATATTAATTATTCAAATTTCTCATTACGCATATAAGGAAAAAGTAAAACATCTCTTATTGAGGCGGCATCTGTAAATAGCATGACCATTCGATCAACTCCAATACCTAAACCTGCTGTTGGTGGGAGCCCATACTCAAGCGCTCTTATGTAATCATGATCATAAGACATCGCCTCGTCGTCACCAGCTTTTGCTTTTGATACCTGATCTTGAAAACGTTGTGCTTGATCTTCGGGATCATTTAACTCTGAAAATCCATTTGCTAATTCACGTCCAGAAATAAAAAATTCAAATCGATCAGTTACAAATTCATCTTCATTATTTCTCC
>CABXJW010000065.1 GCA_902512585.1 uncultured Woeseiaceae bacterium
TGTTACTTTTAAATTAATGGATGGTGGTTTCCATGCAGTTGACTCTTCTGCAATGGCTTTTGAATTGGCGACCAAAGCTGCATATAGGCAATCAATACCTAAAGCTGGTCCACAACTACTTGAGCCAATCATGAAGGTTGATGTTTACACACCAGAAGATCATGTTGGTGATGTTATTGGAGATTTAAATCGCAGACGCGGCATGATTAAATCACAAGATACAGGTCCAACAGGAACACGCGTGAATGCGAGTGCCCCTCTTGCTGATATGTTTGGCTACATCGGTGATCTAAGGACAATGACATCAGGACGTGGTCAATTTTCAATGGAATTCTCGCACTATGCACCCTGCCCAAACAATGTTGCAGACGATATTATTAAAGAAACTCTAGCTAGAAAAGCGGCAAAATAAAACACTCGGAATGCAATAACTCGTCGAGCTATTAATTAGTTCGACGAGTCTATCTATTTATGCTATTTCGAGAGAAAAAACAGTTCGGCCAAATGATTTTACCTTGCGAATAAAATCATCCTGCAAAACGTATAAGCATGGAATTAGAAATAGGGTAATCACGGTGGCAAAAATGATTCCAAAGGATATCGAAATCGCCATTGGAATAACAAATTGAGCTTGGGTGCTTGTTTCGAGCATTATTGGCATTAAGCCAATAGCAGTTGTTAATGATGTGAGTGAAATTGCTCTAAACCTCTGGGTGCCTGAAGTTACTACAGCATCAATTATGCCTACCCCCTCCTCACGTGCCTTATTAATAAAATCAACCATTATAATACTGTCATTGACCACCACCCCAGCCAAAGCAACTAAACCAAATAATGAAAACATACTAATAGCCTCATCTAATACTATATGACCGATGACTGCACCAATTAACCCAAATGGGATCACCGACATGATAACTATTGGCTGTATATATGATTTAAGTGGTATGGCAATTAATATATAAATTAAAAATAATGCAGCAACCGAAGCCACAGTTAATTCATTCAATAATTTAACAGTTTCATTGCTGGTTCCCTCTAATTCAAATTCTAGTTGGGGAAATTCACTTCTTAATTCTGGAATGAAGTTATTTATTATATCGGCTGTAACGACCCTAGGTTGAACTGTTGCTGCATCAACGTCAGCGGAAACTGTAACAATACGTTTACCACCCTCACGCTGAATATTGGAATATGCAGTGCCAAAGCTGGCAGTTGCAACAGAAGAAAATGGTACTTCATCTCCTTGACTGTTTCTAATACGCATTGACTCGAGATTACCAATTGATTTTCTGTCACTCTCTGGATATCGAACCATCACTTTAATTTCATTCTTACCTCGTTGAATACGTTGTGCCTCTTCACCATAGAACGCTTGCCTGACTTGCCTGCCTACCGATGCCATTGAAAAACCTAAAGCCTCAGCTTCAGGCTTAACATCAAGTTTGATCTCTTCGCCACCTACACTTAAGGAGCTTCTGATATCAAATACGCCTCTATACTCTCTTAATTTTCTTTCCAATGTTTTAGATGATTGTTCTAACTGCTTTATGTCTTGACCAACAATATTAAAACCCAAATCAGAACCCCCACCAATACTTCTCCCAGAATCAAAAGTTAATTTCTTAACTCCCGGCATATCATCAATTCTGGATCGCCACATATTCTCAACCTCTAAAACAGTCACATCCCTGTATTCGAGAGGTGGAAGCTCAGCAACGAGTAATCCAATTCCATCTCCACCTGTTGGTGTTCCCAAGTCTGACATACCACCAGTATACGCTCCAAGTTTGTTAATTGGAGGTAGGCTTTCTGGATTAGCAATTAACCATTCTTCATTTAGTTTGAGAGCTTCATCTTCTATTTGATTTATAACTTGATCTCGAAGCTCAGGTGGAGAACCATCCACCATAGTAAGCTCAACTACAACATAATCACCTGGAACCTGAGGAAATAACATAAATCTAGTAAGCCCACTATTTAAAACTCCCATTATGACAATTAAGGCAGCTAAAAAAGAAACTGCAGTTAGCCCTCGATTCTCAACTGCTTTTCTGATTAGTGGTGCATATTTATACTCAATAATATAATGCAAGCCCTTTTGCACTGTTCTATTAGCTCTTTGAAAAAATCTGGAAGGTCTTTTGTACCATGGAATATTCTCATATGGTGAAAATATTTCTTCTTCATTTATATCCTCTATTTTTGAGTGCGCCAAATGTGCAGGTAATATTAATTTAGATTCAATAATTGAAAAAAAGAGGCAAAGAATCACAACCACAGACATTGCTTTAAAAAATGGCCCACCAAACCCTGTAACAAATAACATTGGTGCGAATGCGGCTATTGTAGTTA
>CABXJW010000066.1 GCA_902512585.1 uncultured Woeseiaceae bacterium
CTTTTGCGTCAAACTCAAAATCAAGCCAAGATCCTCTATAAGGGATAACTCGTGCCGAAAATAATAGTTTTCCTGATGAATGCGACTTACCTTTATCATGATCAAAAAACACACCAGGTGAGCGGTGCAATTGAGAAACAATTACTCGTTCAGTTCCATTGATAACAAACGTCCCATCATCAGTCATTAATGGCATTTCACCTAGGTAGACATCTTGTTCTCTTACTTCTTTAACGGGCTTAACTTTTCCGCTAGCCTCTTTGTCATAAATCACCAATCTCACTTTTACACGAATTGGTGCTGCATATGTCTGACCTCTTAACTTACACTCTTGAACATCAAAGACTGGTTTGCCTAGTTTATAACTCACATATTCAAGTGAGGCGTTTCCAGAATAACTGATGATCGGAAACACCGTCTTAAAAGCTGAATTTAAGCCTATATCTTTTCTGTCATCAGTAGGAATACCTTGCTGTAGAAACTTATTATAAGAATCTAACTGAATTGATAATAAGTAAGGAACATCAAGAATTGTAGGTTGTTTACCAAAATCTTTACGTATTCTTTTTTTCTCAGTAAATGAGTAAGCCATTCAAGTTCACCTTATAAGGAGGTCATAAATATTTTTAAATCCATAATTAAAATTTCTAAGAATCAATTTACACGGATAAAAATTTATCCGTGTAAATTTTGACTCAGAATTATTTTAATTCTACAGAAGCTCCAGCTTCCTCTAATTGTTTCTTACATTCTTCTGCTTCATCTTTAGGAGCTGCTTCTTTTACGGTAGATGGTGCGCCCTCTACTGCATCTTTAGCTTCTTTTAGACCAAGCCCAGTAATGGTTCTCACTGCCTTAATAACTGCAACTTTATTTTCACCAAAGCTTGTTAATACAACATCGAACTCGTCCTTTTCGGCTGCTGCTTCAGCATCTGCAGGGGCAGCACCAGCAGCTGCAGCAACTGGAGCTGCAGCAGAAACACCCCATTCTTCTTCAAGCATTTTTACAAGTTCAACTACTTCCATTATTGATTTTGAGCTTAGTTCTTTTAGTAAATCTTCATTTGACATAGCCATGTCTTTATACCTCTATTTTATTATTTATTCAGTTACCTGATTTAAGTTAATTTTTCCAAAACTATTATTCAGCCTGCGCACCTCGAGCAGATAGTGTTCGAGCGAGCATTGCTGGCGTTTCATTGAGAGTTCGCGCCAATTGCATCATTGGAGTCACTAATAAGCCGAGCAACATCGCCCTTGCTTGATCATGTGTTGGCAGTTCTGCCAATTTTTTCAGATCTGAAGCTGGGAGTAACTGCCCACTTAAAGCTAACGAAACCGCTTTCAGAGCCTCATGCTCTTTAGCGAAATCTTTTATAACTCTTGCTGCTGCACCTGGATCATCCTTTGCGAATGCGAGTAAAATTGGGCCCTTAAGAGTCTCTTTTAAACACTCAAAATCAGTTCCCTCAATTGCTAGACGCGCTAATGTATTCTTCACAACACGAAGATATACACCTTTATTACGAGCTTCTGCACGTAACTCAGTCATGTCTGCGACAGATAAGCCTCTATACTCAGCAGCAACCGCTGTAATAGATTCACCTGCTATCACACTCATCTCTTTGACAAATAGTTTCTTGTCTTCGAGTCTTAATGCCATTAATTTCTCCTGGCTTTTAAGTCACATTTCAGGCAGAAACAATCTCTGCCTCCCTTTCTAGCTTTATTTTGATAGCTATAAAACTTAACTATCAAAAGTCTATCGAGATAGTGACTTCATCATAACTAGAATCAGTTAACACCATCTGCGTAGGAAATTAAGACTAAAAAATAAGTCACCTACGGTCTTCGATTAACATCAATTTAATTAACTAAATTGATGACCTCTATTGATGGCCGCAACCATCAATAAAAATTCTTGACTACCCTCCCAAGCTTGCCTGATCTATTTTCAAACCAGGACCCATAGTTGAAGATACAGTCATTTTTCTTAAATAAACTCCTTTTGCAGAAGACGGTTTAGCCTTCTTAAGATCAGTTAGCAGTGCTGTTAGATTCTCTTGCAATTGCTGACCTTCAAAATCAGTACGTCCAATAGAGCAATGAATAATGCCAGCTTTATCTGTTCGATAACGAACTTGGCCTGCTTTTGCATTTTTCACTGCAGTCTCTACATCAGCTGTTACAGTACCAACTTTAGGATTTGGCATTAGCCCCCTTGGACCCAATACTTGACCAAGTTGACCGACAATTCTCATGGCATCTGGAGTTGCTATAACTACTTCAAAATTCATTTCACCAGCCTTAATACTCTCAGCTAGATCATCAA
>CABXJW010000067.1 GCA_902512585.1 uncultured Woeseiaceae bacterium
TTATTCAAGAAAAATATCTACAGATTCAGAACTTGCACAAAAATTCTTTGATCAGGGTTTACGCTATGCTTGGGCTTTTCATTTCCCAGAATCTATAGCTTCATATCAGCAAGCAGCTATTCATGACCCTAATCACCCAATGATTTATTGGGGTATGGCGCACTCAATTGGTCCCAATCCAAATAGTCGATATTCCGGGATGCCTGATGATCCAAAAGGTGAGGGCTTAAAAGCAATAAATAAAGCCATGAGTTTACTCGAAAATGCCAATCCGATGGAACGAGATATGATTACCGCGCTTCATATCCTTTATGACAAAGAAAGTATTTCTGATGATGGTCAAAGAGATATAGCTTATATGAATGCCGCTGATGCTCTTCAAAAAAAATACCCTACTGATCCAGATATCGTCTCATTATATGCTGAGTCATATATGAATATTGGACGCTGGGACTACTGGGAAAAAGATGGGACGCCTAAATCAGCAACCACAAAAGTAGCAAATGCACTTGAACGTGTCTTGGCAGGCAATCCAAATCATACTGGAGCTAATCATTTACACATTCATTTATTAGAAGCATCACAGGAACCTGAAAGGGCCCTGGCTTCAGCTGACAGACTGGAAGCAACAATGCCAATTGTTGGACATGTTGTGCACATGCCAGCACATATATATGTGCGTGTCGGTCAATACAATAGAGCCATTGATAGTAATATGCGGTCAGTAGAGGTTGATGCAAAATTTTTGAATATTTGGGGTGATCTCCCTTTACCTAATATTGGTACTTACCCTTTATCAGCAAAAATTCATCCACCGCATGCGATTGATTTTATAAAATATGCAGCTACTGTTCAGGGTAATTATGCTGTAGCTTTCGATGCAGCTAAAAAAATGGAAGCCTTGATGGATCCAAATAATTTAAATGCTGTAAGAGCTCAAACGGGTTTTGCTGGTCCTTGGCTGATAAATAAAATATTTGGTAAGTGGGACATATTATTAAACACCACACCTAAAGTAAGTGGCACCCCTTATCTTGATGGTATCTGGAGTTATACAATTGGGAGCACTTATGTTGCAACTGGTGATCTAGTCAAAGCTCAGATCGAGCTTGATAACATTAAACGCATACTTTCTCTAGAAAATGTAGACCAATATAGAGTGGGCGCAAATCCTGTTTCAACTGTTCTTAGGTTGGCAGAATTAGCATTAACAGGTGAAATGCTTGAAGCAGAAGGTAATTTAGAAGAAGCCATAAAACATTACTCCGCTGCGGTCGATATTGAAGATCAAAATAACTATACTGAACCGCCAAGCTGGCTCCAGCCCATGCGTCATTATCTGGGTGCAGCCTTACTGGATGCGAATAAAGCAGTTGAAGCTGAAGCTGTTTTTCGAAGAGATTTAAGTTGGCATCGTAACAATGGGTGGTCACTGTTTGGTTTATGGAAAAGTCTAGAAATGCAGGGTAATCAGGTGGCAGCCAAAGAAGCTTACAACAATTACCAAAAATCATGGGCTGACTCTGATGTGATTCTCAATCGACCGAGAATCTAAATCAACTGTGCAGTAAACTTTCCTCGAACAGAGTTAATTAAAGTAATTTCAGAGGCATTTAGTATCTCTGATTTATGAATAATTCGTTCTTTAAGGAGTGCTTTCTCGAGCAGCATAGCCCGATAAGTCCCACCTAAAAGGCCACTTGATTGTGGTGGGGTAACCCATTCATCATCTATATTGAAAATTACATTGGCAATTTTAGTTTCAGTAATTTCACCCTTATTATTCCAAAAAAGAATATCATCACTATCAGGATGCTCTGCTTCAGCCAATTCATATATCTCCCTCTTAGTGGTCTTGTGATAATAAAATATATTTTCTTTATCAATGGGTTTTTTGCGAAAGAAATCGTATAGTTAGCTGCGGTATGACTGGGTAATAAATCTGATTGTAATATCCTCAGAGAACCTTCCTTATTCACTAATATTTTGATAACTTTCGAGGCTGCAGCAGATTCTTTTTGGTAGCTCATTAACTCCTTTTTGATAAATAAAATATCGACATCAAATCCAAAATAACTTGCTGATTCCTGTAATCGAGAAAAATGATAATCAATTAAATGGAGGCCTTTTTCTGGTTCCCAGAGGATCGTTTCAAATAACTCAAAATTATCATCATCTCTTGAAGTTAACATTTTCGACTTAGTCAAACATTCATGGAATTCAGAAGAGCTATCTGAATCCCAAACGATTCCACCCCCAGTTCCGTAAG
>CABXJW010000068.1 GCA_902512585.1 uncultured Woeseiaceae bacterium
GGGTATAGCGATGAACTTCTGTTTTCTGGGTGGGCCGCTAAAACAAGTACGCCAGGTAAATTGGGAAAAGAGGGCGCTTACGCAATAAAGATGAATTATGATTCTGCTAATTGGAATTCACGAGTCAACTACACAGAAGTAGAAGAAAATTTCAATCCAGAGGTGGGATTCCTAAGTCGAAAGAATTATAAAAAAACACAAGCATATATTATGCGACGAATTAGACCTACTGATATGTATGGATTACTTGAAGTCCGCCCTCATATTATGCTGCAGACTTATAAGGATTTTAATGGCTTTGAAGAGTCAGGATTCGGGCACTATGATATCCATTGGGAATTTAAAAATGGTTATCGAATAGATACAGGAATGAATACTACAACTGAGGGTGTCAAAGAAGCATTTGATATCACTAGTGGAGTTACTGTTCAACCAGGAACTTATGATCATAAAGAAGCAATGATAGTTTTTTACACTAATAAAGGAGCTCCACTTAGTTTCTCTGTACGAAATATTATAGGTGGTCGTTTTGGAGGTGATAGGAAAAGTATTGAGCCTACCCTTAAATATCGATTTGGTGAGAAATTTTCTGGAGAGTTAGGATTAAAACATAAAAATTATGAGTTACCAGTTACCGGCGGTGATTTTATTGTGAACTTAACAAAATTAAGATTGTCATATTCATTTACTCCAAAAATGTTACTGCAAGCATTAATTCAGCACAATAGTAAGGACGATACAGTGACCACAAATCTCCGTTTTTCATGGTTGCAAACTGCTACGTCTGGATTATATGTTGTTTATAATGAATTTGATGACAGCTCAATTGGTGCTCTACCAAAAGGTAAAGAGTTTTCTATAAAGTACAGTTATATGTTTGATGTTTTCAAATAATTGTATAAAAGATATAAAAAAAGTTATATTGAGGTGTGTTAAAACTACTAATACTTCTTACCCCATCATATATGTTCTTTCTTTGCTTAGGGCAAGTTTTTGCTGAGCCAAATGAGAGACCTAGAGCTCGCGAAGCTGGGTTGAGTGTTGGAATATTTGAACCAGGACCATTAAATGCAATCACTGATGTCAGTGATGTAAAAGTTGGTCATTATACAAAAATTGAAGGTACAGATATTCGCACGGGAGTAACAGCTATTATTCCGGGCCCAGGAAATTTATATACCTCTCCAATCCCTGCTTGGATATATGTTGGTAATGGTTATGGAAAAATGGTTGGAGAAACCCAGGTTCGGGAATTTGGAGAAATAGAGACCCCTATATTATTAACTTGCACCTTGTGCGTCTGGAGTGCTGCAAATTCACTAAAAGAATGGATGTATCTACAGCCAGGAATGGGAGAGCACACAATTAATCCAATTGTAGGTGAAACTAACGATGGCGCTGTAAATAATATGTGGGCAGATCCAATACAAAAAGATGAGGTGTTTGCTGCTCTAAATAACGCTAGCAGCGGACCGGTTGAAGAGGGAAGTGTTGGTGCTGGAACAGGTACCCAAGCATTTGGCTGGAAAGGTGGAATTGGTACAAGTTCAAGATTATTACCACAATCTCTTGGTGGTTATACGATTGGCATACTTGTTCAGACAAATTTTGGTGGTATTTTGACTATGAATAGTGCTCCAGTTGGCAGAGAGCTGAGGCAGTATTCATATAAAGATAATTTAATTGATACTGCTAATGAAGATAAAATTGACGGTTCAATTATGATAGTGGTTGCCACTGATGCTCCCTTGAATGCAAAGAACTTAGAGCGTTTAGCAATGCGAGCTATAATGGGTTTGGCACGGACAGGTTCTCATGCAAGTAATGGTTCGGGTGATTATGTCGTGGCTTTTTCAACTCATCCATCAGTCAGGCGCCCTCGACTTAGCGAAAAGCCAGTTGCATCGTTATCTCTGGTTAATGCGTCTATGTCACCCTTATTTGCCGCTACAGCAGAAGCTACCGAAGAGGCAATTTATAATGCAATTTTTAAAGCCACAACCGTCGAAAGTGATCGAGGGATTCGAAAGGCTGTTCCAATAAAAGATCTTATGCGTATCTTAGAAAAATATAACGCTTTGCATTGGGATAAGAATATTCCAAAGAATTAAGTCACTTACATAGATTCAGCTCAGAATATTTTCATTATATGAAATAACGCCTTTATGATTTAAGTGATACCACTTACACTTAAAATTGAATTTCTTGATCAAGGTTATAAATGTGCAGCATTTTGATACAATCATTATTGGTGGGGGTCATAATGGCT
>CABXJW010000069.1 GCA_902512585.1 uncultured Woeseiaceae bacterium
ATTTGGTGCCAGAAAAATCATAATATCCAATCTGAAATGGTTTTAGATCTTCTATACCTATTAAACCTAATGCCTTGAGAACAGAATATGTAGTAGGCCCTTGGAATGATAGTGCCGCTAATGTATCAGTAATATCGGTAATTTTAACTGCGTCAAAACCAAAACTAGCCTTTCTGAGCCATGCTAAACTTGGTGAACCACAAGTAAGCATAAATTTATTCGAATCCAATTTAAAGATAGTTCCATCATCAATCATCCGGCCCTCGTTGGTACACCAACAAACGTAGGTAACCCGATTCTGTTTTAATTTAGTGATATCGCGTGTCACCATCCTGTTTAACATCGTTTCAGCGTCATTCCCCTCAATTAAATACTTTTGCATAGGACAAATATCATAAGTGCCACATGTATTGCGTACGCAGAAATACTCATACTCAGCATCATAATAATAATTAGCAAATTTATAGCCATTCCATACAGACCAAGAGTCTCTTATATTCAGGGCAGCCTGCCTTTTATGAAAAGGAGATAGTTTGAGACGCTCATCAGCAAATTTAGTATCATTTTTCATAGTCTACTCATCATAACAATCATCCTCAGGGACAGTGTTTGGTCTCTTGAGATCTATTAATATTTCTCTGGCAGCATTTGCTCCACAACACGATGACACTCCACCACCAGGATGAGTTGAAGAACCACACATATACATATTCTTGACTGGCATTCGATACTGAGAATAGCCAGGAAAAGGTCTGTTAAATAACAATTGATCAATTGTTAACTCACCCTGAAAAATATTACCCTCTGTCAGGCCAATTTCATTTTCAATTTCATGAGGAGTGCGTACCTCCATATGGACAATTAAATCTTTAAATCCAGGAGAGTATCTCTCTATCTTATCAACAACAGTTTGACCAAATTGATCACGTTTCTCGGGAGTCCATGGACCATCTGCTAGTTCTGATGGGCAGTATTGAATAAAATTAGACATCCAATGTTTTCCTGGTGGGGCCACCGTTGGATCCCACGCTGACGGTATCACTGACTCTATGAACGGATCATCAGACCAAGTGCCTCGTTTCCAACAATCATAAGCTCTTTCCATAGTTTCAAGTGATCCACAAAAACCTTGTCCACCTCTGTTAATATATTTATTATCTGGTAGACCGGTAAATTTAGGTAATGCAGATAAAGCTATAATGACCTTGCCTGAAGAACCTCTAATCTTGAAATTTTTAGCTTTCTCATAAATACCCTCGGGTAGATCTTTTTTATCCATTACTTTTGTAAAAGTACGTTTAGCATCAAGATTAGATACAACTATTGAAGCATTTATTTCTTCTCCATTTTCTAAAGCAACACCAATTGCCCGTCCATTTTTTACAAGAATTTGTTGAACTCCTGCATTGACTCTGATCTCGCCTCCTGCCTCTCTTAATGCTCCTGCAATTGCCTTTGAAATTGACCCCATCCCACCACGTGCCAATCCCCATGCACCAATACTTCCATCGACATCTCCCATCACATGATGTAATAATATGTATGCTGAACCAGGAGAATAAACTCCTAATGCCGTTCCAATAATTCCTGCTCCTGCCATAGTTGCTTTAATAAGATCATTTTCGAAATAATCATCCAAAAATTCTGCCGCACTCATGGTAAAAAAACGAACATATTCATAAAATTCTTTTTCACCAAGATTTCCAAATTCTTTTGCTAAAAATAACATTTCTTTGATATCTCTTGGCTTTAATGAAGTCGGATCTGGGGGTGTCCTCATTAATGTTTTTCGAATCAATTGGGCGTAGCGATTAAGATCTGCCTGTAGTCTAAACATTGCATCTGCATCATGCGGTGAATGAGACCTTAATTCGTTATAATATGGGCCCTCAGAATGGTAAGCAGAGAGAGTTTCGCCATTATCACCAAAATTTACTGTCCCTAAATACGGTACTAAAATCAATCCATGACTCGTCAAATTTAAATCTCGATGAATGGATTGACGCATCATTGAACAGACATAAGAACAACTCGAATAATACCAACCATTATGCATTTCTCTGGTAACAGCAGCACCACCTATGTAATCATTTTTTTCTACAACTAGAACTTTCAATCCAGCTTTTGCCAG
>CABXJW010000070.1 GCA_902512585.1 uncultured Woeseiaceae bacterium
AACAGAAAGTGCTGGATTTTATTACAAATCTTTTTTGTCAATTTCATGAAACTCGCCTTCCAAAACACCTTTACTACTCTTCTTTTTGTGCTGTGAATCAGTTTTTGATTGTTTAAATTGATTAATTGATCTAGTTAACCACCAAAAACGAATCCTTATAACTAGCCATATTGATAACATTAACCCGCCAATTATTATAAAAGCTATTGCGCCAAGAAATACAAAAAAAACCAAGCGCAACAATACCTCCAATCGCCATAATTAACTTGCTGATTGGACTTTGATTATTAATTTGACCGTTAATCTTAATCATAATTTATTTTAGATGAATCTGATAATAGACACTAGAAAAAAATATCTAGTTATCTTTGATGCTATTTTTATCGTATCCTAACAAATATGCATTATATATGGTGTCTATTAAAATGTTTTCAACAACAAGATTGCATTGTTCTTGCAATAGTTTTAACTCGAAAAAAAATTAAATAATTAGTAGATTAATCACATACAACCCAATTAATACGATAACTGTATGAAATTAGAAAAAATAGCCAATATTTTTGTTAAAATTGCAGAGCGATGTATTCCAGACCCATTGGTTATTGCCATAGGTTTGACTGGCCTCTGCTTTATCGCAGTACTTTTATTTACCCCATATACTGCAATACAAACGATTGATGCTTGGGGAGCAAGTTACTGGAGTTTACTTGCTTTTACCGCTCAGATGATCTTAATTCTGGGCTTAGGGCATGTGGTAGCCCATACCAAACCAATTAATAACTTACTTCTTAAGATTGCCACTACTTTTAACTCTGCAAAAACCGCCTATATCGGTCTGACACTAATCGCTTCATTATGTAGTCTATTATCCTGGGGAGTGGGGCTTATTGTGCCAGCTATTTTAAGCTGTACCATCGCCGCCAATCTCAAAGAAAGAGGGATTGTGATACATTTCCCGTTGCTCGTATGTTGCGGTTATTCTGGTAGTTTGGTGGGAATGCTTGGCCTATCAAGTACGATCCCTCTTCTATTAAATACCACCAATCATTTCTTAATTAACAAAATTGGCATCATTGGTCTCAATCAAACTATATTTTCAAGTTGGAATATCTCACTAATCATTATAATCATGACTCTGATTCCTGTAATTCTGTATCGTTGTGCGCCTGAGAGAAAAGCTTGTATCGAATTTACTAACCAAATTAATCCGAATGAAGCTCCTATAGAAGATCCTAAAAATCATCATCTATCTCAAAAACTTGAAAATAGTAAATATCTAACACTGGCTCTAGGTTCTTTTGCTGGTATTTATTCTCTACAATATTTTATTGATGGCGGAGCATTAGATCTCAATTCTCTTAATATGATTTTTGTCGTACTCGGTTTATTATTTAGTGACTCCCCTAAACATTATATAATATTACTCTCAAATGCAGCGAAAATCGCAGGCCCATTCCTCATTCAATATCCACTCTATGCTGGCCTCATGGGAATGATGGCCGCATCAGGTCTGGCTGAAATATTTATCGATGGTTTCGTATCAATTTCTAATGCGGCAACTCTTCCTGTATGGACTTTTTTTTCAGCTGCAATCCTAAATATTTTTATACCTTCAGCTGGCGGTCAATGGGCAGTTCAAGGTCCCATAATGACTGAGGCTGCATTAATACTTGGCGCTGATATTTCAAGAGTAAGTATGGCTGTAGTTATTGGTGAATCATGGACTAATGCAATTCAACCGCTTTATATGATTCCTGTACTTGCAATTACAGGGTTAAGTATACGTGATATTATGGGTTATTCGGTGATCGTACTAATAGCGATGGGTGCAATTAAATAATATATAAGATTAACAATATGAAAAAATTTTCATTATGCCTCTTTGTTCTGCTTAACATGGCATATAGCGCCAATAGTTACCCAAAAGATACAGAGAAACAAAATTTTAGCTCGCAAGATATCCATCAAATTAAAGATATACACTCTTTGGACTTATCTCCATCCAGTAATTTCATAATCTATCTTTCCACTAGTACAAATCAAAAAAAAGACCACTATGAGTCAACAATGTGGTTACAGGACAGAAAAAAAAATAAAACCCAAGCGATTGTAAAAAAC
>CABXJW010000071.1 GCA_902512585.1 uncultured Woeseiaceae bacterium
TTTAGCCCGGGTGATAACTTATTTTCTACTAGCCTTATTGCATTAGACGTTAAAACTGGAAAGCGTGTTTGGCACTATCAGCTAGTAAAGCATGATATTTGGAACTACGATACTCCTACTGCACCGATTCTGCTAGATGTAACAATTGACGGTGAAGAAGTGCCAATCGTCGCTCAAACCACTAAACAAAACATGGTTTATACATTCAATAGGGAAACTGGTGAGCCTATATGGCCCATTGAAGATAAACCTGTACCTGCATCAGACGTTCCTGGTGAGAAACTGTCTGAAACTCAACCTTTTCCAACTAAACCTTTAGCTTATGGGATGCAAGGTCTGGTACATGATGATTTGATCGATTTTACTCCAGAGCTCCGCGCTAAGGCAATTGATGCTCTTAAAGATCATAAAATAGGCCCATTATTTAATCCCCCGCTTCACAGAGATAATGATCAAGGATATCGTGCCGCATATTGGTGCCCTGGAGATGGTGGTGGAACAAATATTGATGGACCAAGCGTGGCAGATCCAACCACGGGTATTCTCTATGTGTCAACGAGAAAAGCATGCACAGGTAGAATAATTGTTAGCGGTGCAGAGCGTGATAAAAATATTAAACTGCCAACAGGGGCTAGATTCTCAGATTTCGCTTCTCTTCGTTATGATAATGTAAAAGGTCCAGATGATTTACCATTATTCAAGCCTCCTTATAGTCACATCACTGCAATCGATATGAATACTGGTGATCATCTCTGGCAATTACCGATTGGTGAAACCCCTGAACGAGTCCTCAATCATCCTGACTTACAAGACATGGATATCCCAACCACAGGGACTGGGAGCAATGCTGCCATGGGTGTTACTGAGACCGTCTTTATGTATGCCTCAACAGCTAGTGATGGAACAAGTATGCTTTATTTTGTAGACAAGATATCGGGTGAGCAACTCGGAGGAATAGAAGTTGAGGACCGCACAAACTATGGATTGATGAATTATATTCATAATGGAAAGCAATATATAATATTACAAACTGGACCAAAATTAACTGCCATGGCACTTTATGAGGATACTGATGATGATAGTTATTAAATCGTGACTCAAATCCAAGGAGTCAATTTAACTTCTATCTAGTTATAAAAAGAAGGGTTCAATGAAACATTGTTCCCTTTTTTTGTGGCTTCAGATAAATAAATTAGGGTACATATAAAATAAATTACTATGCATAAAGATACATCAAACACCAACCCAGAGGGTAACAAGTCACCTGCAATTGATTATTTCATTGTTCTATTTGGAAGCATCTTAATCCTAACAATTGTCCTAACAATTGTTATAAATCAAGAATGGAGCGAGCGAGTCATTCAAAATACTTTCAACTTCATCACTTACGAATTTGGTATTTTGTATATCATAATTATGAATACTGCACTTATATTTTTGGGCATACTTGCTTTTGGAAGAAAAGGCAAAATCGTACTTGGCGATGTCAATGCGAAAAAAGATTACTCAACTTTTAGTTGGGCGTCGATGTTGTTTTGTACTGGCATAGGTGGAGCAATACTTTACTGGGGAGCAACAGAATGGGTATCATACTATCAGAACCCACCCTATGCGATTATCCCAAAAAGTGATGAAGCTATTATTTGGGCGGTCAGCTATGGCTCCTTCCATTGGGGTCCTCTTACTTGGACACTTTACACTCTTCCAGCTATAGCATTTTGCATTTCATACCACTACAAAAAAATACCAATACTTCGCTTAAGCGCCGCATGTAGCGGTATACTGGGTACTTATACAGAAAAATGGCCAGGTAAAATAATTGACTTATTTTTTATTACCGGACTCATTGGAACCGCTGCTACTGGTCTCGCTTTTGCAGTTGAACTAACTACTTCCTCAATTACAAAACTATCAGGCCTTCAGGATGGAAAGCAGATGCAACTTTTTGTTATGTTCATTATCATAGTTTTGATTGCCTACAGTGTTTACAGAGGTCTGAATCAAGGAATTAGAGTATTGAGTGTCATCAACGCAAGATTGGCATTACTGTT